>JANWVL010000132.1 GCA_025056655.1 Candidatus Methylacidiphilales bacterium | reverse complement strand
CCTTCGACTCATCGCTCGAAACGTCCTTTGATTCCGATCATTTTGACTCACTCCGGTAATCTTCCTAAAGACGCATGGTTACTTCGTCCAGAACAAGAGCCGCGCCCGATCATTTACCAAGGACAATCATGGACTGAAATTCTCTGCGACCTAGGAAAGCGCGAGGTGATGCATTTGATTATCGAGGGGGGACCTAAGACTTTGGCCTCAGCATTCGAAGCAGGCATAGTGAATGAGATACACTGTTACCTTGCTCCTAAAATCCTAGGGTCTGATGGAACAATTCCTCCATGGACATTTCGCGAAGTTGGATTGAACGATTTCACTCCACGATTGTATCGCCGCGTAGGGAGTGACTTCTTTTCGCTATCAATTCGGTCAAGCTTATGTTGAAAGGCGGATTAAAAAAACTTACTTGCTTCTTTCTCTAGAAAAAGGAATCTTCGCTCATGCCTTATAATTCCTGCCTTTCAGAGGCGAAACGTGTGGTTGACGCTGTCCTGGAGTCTTACTTCAAAAGCCCAGTAGATATTTTTGGCAAGGGCCATCATGAGGGGGAGACGAATTATCTCAAATTTTTAAGAGCTTCTTACATTCGCACGGTGAGTGATGTGCTGACGTTCTTCTCAAATCGTCGGGCAAGCCTGCTTGAAATTGGTTCTTACCTAGGGGTGGTCTCAATCGCGCTGCAGGAACTAGGTTACTGCATTCACTCTTGTGACATTCCTGAATTTCATAACGCGCCGAGGTTGCGCGCAGTGTATGAGCGGCGGAAGATTCCTTATTCCGGCATAAATCTTCGAAGCGCTTCTCTTCCTTATCCGGACGAAAGCTTTGATGGAGTGATCATGTGCGAGGTGATTGAGCATTTGAATTTCAATCCTATCCCGCCCCTGCTCGAAATAAACCGCACGATCAAGCCAGAAGGCTTATTATATCTTGGCACTCCTAACCTCGTGAAATTGACCAATCGGGTCCGCTTTTTGCTGGGACGTTCCATTCATCACCCCATCAGAGAATTTTTAAGCCAACTCGATCCGGAGGATAACATGATTGTGGGATTGCATTGGAGGGAATATTCTTCGGATGAGCTTCGCGAGCTTTTAGAAATCACAGGCTACAAAGTGATCCATAGATCGTTTCACGTTTATGCTGATGAGAGAAGGCAAACGCCAATTAAAAAAATCTTGGGGAGTCTGATCTATCTGTATCCACCATTTCGTCCCTTTCAGTGCGTGGTGAGTCAAAAGACGTCTCGTCCGCAATATAAGTTTTGGCTCACAGAAGCAAATCAGTAGTTGTGAAATTATTTTGGTCTTGGTAAATCTCAGGTGGCACCATAAGTTGGTTTAACGCTCGAGGTCCCATCGTCTAGCTGGTTAGGACACAGCCCTCTCAAGGCTGGCGCACGGGTTCGAATCCCGTTGGGACTGCCCTGCAAATTTAGACTTGGCGCAAAACCCAATCGCAGTTCCAGACTTCACGAGCGAGATCGGATTTTTTCTGCCATGCTGATTCAACCTCGCGAATAGAGGTTTTTTGGCGAGCTTGCACCCATACGCAAACTGAGTGAGAGGATACAGGTTCAAGGTTGATAATATCCCAAATTTGTTGATGCATACGGTCGAGTGCATCAGCCAGACGTAGAAGGCTGGCCATACGATAGACTGTTTGCTTCGACTGGGGCGAGAGCTGCGAGTAGGCAAGATCGGTGTCTTTAGGGCCGCGTTTGCGATGATAACGCGCAACAGCTGCCACTACTGGCACGTAAGGAGCAAGATCATGGTCCCAATTTGCTTCAAGGATCATGCGTTCCGAAATTTTGTGGTGTCCTTTGCCGTCGCGATCTGCAGTCTGAGCCCAGCCAATATCGTGGAGGAGAGCTGCAGCCTCGAGTATGCTTATTTCATCGGGTGCAACAGGCTGGTAGGCTCGCCAGAAATGCGCAAGCTTCACTGCGAGTTGAGCGACATGCAAAACGTGGGCTGGCTCAATTTCCCAAGTGTTCATGAGCTGAGTAGCATTGTAGAGAAGTTTTCTATGTAGCTCGGAGGTGTGCATTGCGGTAAAGGCTTGAGAGAAAAACAGCTATGTTTTTGGCAGCGTTTTATAATTGATTCATGAATTCGAAGAGTTAAGATATATTATAGACACACGGACGAGTGGCAGAGTGGTCGAATGCGGCTGACTTGAAATCAGCTTTACCCGAAAGGGTAACGTGGGTTCGAATCCTACCTCGTCCGCCATTTTAATTTGAGCTGAGTTGTTGGGAGCGCTCTTCAGCGGCACGAATGGCTTGACGGAAGATATTCTCCCAATTTTTCTCCTCCAGGACTCTGCAAGCGGCTTCTGTCGTGCCACCAGGGCTTTTTACATCCCGTGCAAGCTGTAGAGGAGGACGCTCAGGGTGCTCGCGCATCATAGCGAGAGCGCCGTGGATCGTGTGGAGAACGGCTTCTCGAGCAAGCTCTGGAGTTAATCCAAGATTCTCTGCCTCTTGAATCCAGGCATGGACAAAATGAAAGACGTATGCAGGACCACTCCCGCTCACTGCAGTGATGGCATCCAGTTTTTCCTCTTCTACTGGACGCGCGATAGAGCCAAGTCCTGCAAAGATGCGAGGCGAATTTGAGAAGATGCGATTAACAAAAATTTCGTCTTCCGGGAGGCAGTTAGAGGCTAGGGTGAAGGCTGAGAAACCTTCGCCGATGAGCAAGGGAGTGTTGGGCATCACACGGATGATTCGAGCTTGCTCCCCGAGACTGGAGGCGATGCGTCTAATGGTAACACCAGCAGCGATAGAAATGACGCGTGTGGGTTGTGTAAGACGGCCAATCACAGTCAGAACGTCGGGAATGTGTTGAGGTTTGACCGCAAGAATGATCGTGTGGACTCTTGATACCAGATCATGGATGCAATCTACACGCTGAATGTGCGAGGGAGAGGAAAGGGTATTTGCAAAATGTTGCCATGCCGCGTCGTTGGGTTCCGCGACAAGAAGGGGTTGATCAGGCAAAGCCGCGGTGATGTTTTTTGCCAAAGCTGTGCCCATTTTGCCTGCGCCGATGAGACCTATTGCCATATAAAAGAGGATGGATTAACGTTTTATTTTGCAAAGAATGTCCCGCAAAACCTGATAAGGCCACTGCGTTGCGTCGATGTCATAACGAACTTCGCGAGGATAAAAATCGAGCACGGGCTTGGATTCTTTCTCGTAAGTGGCCAGACGCTGTGCAATAATTTCATCAGAGGCATCATCGAAACGATTTTCTTTCAAGGCTCTCCGGCGTAAGCGCTCATAAATTAAATTCCGATCGGGACATACCAAATGAAATAAATAATCCACCTGAAGCATCTCCTGCAACATTTCCGCCTGGCGGATATTTCGCGGGATGCCGTCAAGCACAAGATAATCGAGGTCTGGTTTGTATCGTTCCAAAGCCACCATGTTCTTAATGAAGTTAGTCCACACCTCGATGGTGATAGCATCGGGAACCAGTTGGCCTTTGCTCGAATACTCCATGAAGATGCGTCCTGTGCGTGAGTTGAGATTCAAGGAACGGAAGACATCTCCGCATGCACTGTGAAAAAAACCGGGAATCGTTCCGATGATTTTTCCTAAGGTGCCCTTACCCGATCCGGGTGCTCCGAAAAGTAGTATAGTCTTGAATTTCATCGAGAGTCTCACCATAGTCTGCCCATGTTCAAAAGCCAACTCACAAAAGCTGCGCCCGTGCGAATATTTTTACTCATAATCCTTGCATCAATTCTTGTTATTAACACCACAGCACAGACTGTTGCGCCTGCACCTGCCGCACCGCCCCAACCCCCAACGTCCCCGTTAAACACAGCCGCCCTAGAAGCTATGCCCATCCCTACAGCAAAAGGCGAATCAAATCCCACCCTTTGGGATCTGGTCAAATCGGGTGAATGGCCAATGATTCCTCTGGCGATTGTCTCACTAATAGTCGTTTACCTAATTGTGCACTTTTTTATATCGCTTCGTAAACAATCCATAGCTACTCCCGATCTGCTTAGGAGAATAGACAACTATATTTCCAAGCAAGATCTCTCGGGACTTGCCTCTTATGTAGCGGAGCGCCCTGAGGCAGTAGCTCGCATTCTAGATGCAGTTTTAAAGTTCGCTTACAAATTTCCAAAGTGTGAAATGGCATCGATTGAGGCTATAGCAGAGACCGAAGGATCGCGAATCACTGCTCATATGACCCAACGCATAACTTATCTCTACGATTTAGGAGTGCTCGCACCTCTTCTCGGATTATTGGGCACCGTAGTCGGCATCCTACGAGCCTTCGGAAACGTAGTTGCAGCAAGCGAGTCAACTCTTCGTACAACTTACCTCGCAGGGGGCATCTCACAAGCTCTGGTAGCTACTGCAAGTGGTTTGATGGTTGGCCTAATTGCAATGGCAGCCTTTTCTTACTTTCGAGGCAGAGTCAATCACCTCACCTCCTACCTTGAAGGCACCACCACGCGCATAATTCACGGCTTGTCAGCATCGCAAAAATAACCTCCATACCTTGCCTATTCAAAAATCATGAATTTTCGACGTCGCACTCATACTGATCCCATCGGGATGCAACTTGCACCAATGATTGACGTCATCCTCTTCCTTCTGACCTTTTTTCTTCTTACATGGAATATCGCCTCCAATTACGAAGCCGATCTAAACGTCAAAGTCCCCCTTGCTAAAGAAGGCAAAGAACCAAAACGTCTGCCAGGTGAAGTGATTGTCAATATTCATCAAGACGGTAAAATTGTCTTAAACCGCCGTGAACTCTCTCTCTCCGAGCTCCGTGAGATACTTCTCGGTGTTTACCGCCAATATCCTGACCAAACCGTGATTATACGTGCCGATGAAAATACGCCTTACAAACACGTCGTCAGCGTGATTGACCTCTGCCAAGGCATCGGTCTTTGGAACATCGCTTTTCCAACGATCAAACAACCCGCCTCATAAAATAAGCGACAACATCCTTCCCCTTACATCATGCCCTGGTTGGTAAAAACCTGCCTCCTTGCTATCACAGCACTCCCCTGCTTATCCTTACCTGCTCACTCACAATCACCTCCACCCACCACACCCACATCCTCACCCCTCCAAGAAATAACTCTCCACAACCCTGCTCTCGAACAATTTGAAAAAGCCCAAAAACTCTTTCGTGAAGGACAATACCCTGCAGCCCTACAAGAATACATCGCTCTCTCGCGGCAATTTCCATCATTCTCAAAAATAGAAGAAGTCCTCTATCGCATAGCCGAATGCTACCGCCTACTGAACCGCCCTAACGACGCTCTCTCTGCCTTTAAATATTCCCTAGAAAAATACCCCGACGGCATCTACTCCATCCCCACCTACCTCCGAATAGCACAACTCCAAATCGCCACTGCCCAGACACAAGAAGCAATCAAAACCCTCATCGACCTCAGGCAGAGGCCTAATCTTCCTCCAGATACCCACCACACCACCACTCTCGCCCTTGCCCAAGCTTACCTCAAACAAAATCAGACCTCCCAAGCCCTTCCGCTCCTCGAAGAACTCATCAACATCCCCAGCCAATCCCCTTTCAAAACCGCAGCCCTAGAGGTCCTCGCAGACTACAACGAAAAACTCAACCAACCTGAAGCCGCCCTCGAAATATGGCAAAAACTCATCTCTGAGGCCCCACCAAACGACACACAAATTCTTTCCAAAGCCCATGCCCGAGCTGGCTTCCTACAATGGAAACTGAAAAACCTACCTGCTGCGCTTGCCTCCCTTCGTCAAGCATTAGACCTCGCCCCCACATCACCAGCCACCCCCCTCATCCGTGCAGCCCTGATCCAGCTCTACGCTGATCTTAACCAGCCTGCTGAGGCCATCGCCCTATACCTCCCTCACAGCCAGACTCTTCCTGAGTCCATGCTGCCAGACGTCCTAAAAAAAGTAGCCCAATCCTACATGGCCATCAATTCACCCACCGAGGCCATTTCAGTCCTTGATACTCTACTCGAAAAATTCCCCACACATCCCATCGCCCCTCAAGCCGCCTTTGAACGCATACGCGCACGATCTCAGATAAACCCAGACTCACTCGATGCCGACACCGCCGCTTTTCTACGCCAATATCCAACCTCACCCCTAGCTTACAGCGTCCGTTACCTACGCGCAGCTCATCTACAACAACAAAAAAAATATAATGAAGCCATCCCCCTTTGGGAACAACTCTCCTTACAAAAAAACAACCTCCCCCCTCAACTCTCACTCAGCAACATCCTTCTCCAACTCGGCGAAGCCTACCTCCGCACAGAACGTTACGACTCCGCCGCAACAACCCTCACCCAATACCTAGACCTCAATCCCCAACTCCCAGACCCCCTCCCCATCCTCCAACACATCGCCAACGCCTGGCAAAAAGCCAACCGATACACCCAAGCCATCAACACCTGGAAACGCATCACCTCCATCGCACCCCCTCTCTCAACCCTCCATCAGACAGCTCTCGAGCAACTTGCTGCCCTCTACTCCATTACCAAACAAGAAAACGAAAAAATCGCTACCCTCTTGACCCTCTACAACGACTACCCAAATTCCACACTCCGTCCCACCGCTGCCTTCGTCCTCGCACAAAAGGCAATCCAAGAAAAACAATACCCGCAAGCAACAAGCCTCCTCGAAGAAGCCCGCACCCTCGACCCCAAAACCTGGGACGCACGCGCCACCTACCAACTCCTCGCCCTAGCCCAAATCACCGACAACGCCGAGGCCGCAATCCAACACCTCTCCCACTACACCGAGCTCAAAAAAAATAACCCCGATCTACCCCCCATAACTCCCGCCACCTACTACTGGCTCGGCGATAAAGCCTACCAACGTAAAGACTATCCCAATGCAAAAAATTTCCTGGAACAATTCCTTGCCACCTGCACCAAAGAAGACGAAATCGCCGCCACCACATGGCAACTAGCCAAAATCAATATCGAGCTCCACTCCTGGCGCGATGCACTCACCCACCTTGAACGCTTCGCACGCCTCCGCCCCGACCAAGCTCGCACCTCCGAATACCTCCTCGCACAACTCCGCACCCTCTACCACACAGCCAACTTCGACCGAGCCGCCGCCATCGCCGAGCAAATCCTCAAACAAGAACCCGAAGGCGAATACAACCTCCAAGCTCAATACTGGCTCGCAGAAATCCACTACTCACGCCAAAACTATGCCGAAGCAGCCCGCGCCTTCGCTACACTAAGCTACCTACATTCCGACGCCACACTCACCCCTCTCATCTTATACCGCGCTGCTCAATCCTTCGAAAAAGCTGGCGATGTCAAATCCGCTGCCGAATGGCGGCTACGCTTGCGAACCCGCTACCCCGATTACCGCCCGCCCAATTCTTAACTTCGCCGAAAAATAATGCTTTTGTTTCAACATCCCTCCAGTAAATAGACCCTCTAAATATGGAACCACAAGGCTACCTCGCACTCGTCCTCCATGCCCACCTCCCATTCGTAAGACATCCCGAATACGACGAATTCCTCGAAGAAGACTGGCTCTACGAAGCCATCACCGAGACCTACATCCCTCTCATCAACATGATGGATGGCCTCCTCAACGATGGAGTCGATTTCCGCCTCACCATGTCCTTGACCCCCCCACTCTGCTCCATGCTCATGGACGGACTCTTACAAGAACGCTACATTCGCCACCTCAACAAACTCATCGAGCTCTGCTACAAAGAAATCGAGCGCACAAAACACGACCCCGCCTTCCACGAGCTCGCTTGGTTCTATAAAGACCGCCTCGAAAACTGCCGCTGGGTCTTCTGCGATAAATATCACCGCAATCTGGTCGCAGCTTTCCGCAAATTCCAAGACGCCGGCAAACTCGAAATCATCACCTGCGGCGCCACACACGGCTATCTGCCCCTCATGATGGATTATCCACAAGCCGTTCGCGCCCAAATCCTGATCGCTCGCGATCACTATCGCGAATGCTTCGGCCGCGACCCACGAGGAATCTGGCTCCCAGAATGCGCTTACGTCCCAGGCGTAGATAAGTTTCTGCAAGAGGCAAACATCCGATGGTTCATCCTCGACTCCCACGGAATCATGCTTGCTGACCCTCAACCACGCTTCGGCGTCTACGCGCCTCTTTACACCCGCACAGGTCCTGCAGCTTTCGGCCGCGACATCGAATCTTCCAAACAAGTATGGAGCGCAGAGGAGGGCTATCCCGGCGATTTCGACTATCGCGAATTTTATCGAGATGTCGGCTATGACCTCGACTATGATTACATCAAACCATACATACAATCAAACGGCCTTCGAAAATTCACCGGCCTAAAATATTATCGCATCACAGGTCGCACTCAGCACAAAGAGCCTTACCGCCCACGAGCAGCCAGAGAAAAAGCTGCCATCCACGCAGGCAACTTCATGTTTAATCGCGAAAGACAAATCGAGCACCTACATCGCACACTAGGTATCCGCCCCATAGTCGTCGCGCCTTACGATGCCGAGCTATTCGGTCACTGGTGGTTTGAAGGTCCTGATTTCCTGAATTTTCTCCTCCGTAAAGTAGCCTACGATCAAAACATTTTCAAAACCATCACCCCCTCCGAATATCTACAGAGATACCCGACACAGCAGCTCGCTCAACCTTCCGCCTCCTCGTGGGGGAATAAAGGTTACTGGGAAGTCTGGCTCGAAGGCTCAAACGACTGGATCTATCCTCACTTGCATCAAGCAGCCAAGCGCATGATCGAGCTAGCCAATCAATTCCGCGATTGCTACGGCTTGACGGAACGCGCCATGAAACAAGCAGCTCGAGAGCTGCTCCTAGCGCAGTCTTCAGACTGGGCTTTCATCATGAAGACTGGCACCATGGTCCCCTACGCCATCAAACGCACCAAAGATCACATCCTTCGATTCAACCGACTCTACGAGCAGATCAAGAATAACTCAATCGACACCGATTTTCTCAGCAACTGCGAGTGGCGCGATAATATCTTCCCAAATATCAACTGGCGTTACTACATCTAACTCGTCGCTCCACGCCCTACACCCACCCAGCCAGGCTAGAAGGCTGGCTAGATCAGACCGAGCTGCATCTTGCCGAGTTCCGACATCATACTTTGGTTCCACGGAGGATCCCAGACCAACTCCACGTTCGCCTCTACAATACCGGGGACGCTCAAAGCCCGTTTCTGAACATCCGCCGAAATCACTGGCCCCATCCCGCATCCTGGTGCTGTAAGCGTCATCTTGATCTCCGCACGGTAACGGTCTTCTCCAACCGGAAAAATCTCTGCTGAATAGACTAAGCCTAGATCCACTATGTTGACAGGGATCTCCGGGTCATAGACATTCTTCAGGGCTTTAAGCAGCGCTTCCTGTGTAGGAGGTTCAGTAGGCCCTTCCCCAGAAGAGCTTCTTTGTTCCTCTTTTGAAACTTTTAATCCCAGAGCATCAGCATCCTTTGCCTCCACACGAGCTAGTCCCCCAGAAAAGGCAAGCGTGATGGTGTCGCCGAGTCTTTGAGTAATGTATCCCTCCGTTCCAGCGGCAAGAGTAAAGGGTTCTCCTGTCGGAATACGAATCGCTGGGCAATCTCGAATAAGTTTTACTAACTCCGTAGGCATACGATTCAATCAATATCAGATTTGAGCTTATCCTCGATCATTTGAGTCAGAAAGCCAACAAGTTTCGGATCCCCGACACGGTCAAAGACGTCCTGGAAGAAGCCAAAAATAAAAAGTTTTCGAGCGACCTTTAAGGACAACCCGCGCGACAACAGATAGAAAAGTTGCTCAGGATCGATCTGTCCAGTGGTTGCGCCGTGCGTGCAACGGACTTCGTTCGCCTGAATTTCTAGTCCCGGAAGCGAATTCGCCTCTGCTTCTTCCGAAAGCAAAAGATTGCGATTGGATTGATAAGCATCGGTGTGCTGAGCCTCAGGCTCCACACGGATCATCCCAGAAAAAATCGTTCGAGATCCATCACACAAGGCATTTTTATAAAGCAAATCACTGGTGGTGTGAGCGGCTATGTGATCTTGATACGTGCGTTGATCATATTCTTGCACACCATGAGCAACCGAAAGCGACAACATATCTGAGCGCGCTCCACTGCCCACAAGACGAGATTTAGACTCCGTGCGAGCGTAGGCAGAACCCAAATTCAATATAAACGTAACAAGTGCCGCATCACGTTCGAGAAGGGAGGCATTGACGTAGTAAGATTGCGCTTTTTCACCCCAATTTTGCGTTCGTATCAGTCGCAAATTAGCTCCCGGTTTCAATATCAATTCACTCCTGCCAACACAAAGCCCACCTTGATCTCGACTTAGTCCATGGCAAAATTCAACGATCTCTCCTTGCGATTGCTCCTCCGCTATCACCAAAAGCCGCGGGAAACATGAAGCATAATCTTCTGTAAGAAAATGATGTATTTCTATCGGCTCTTCAAGAATGAGGCCGCGTGGAAAAATCACAACAGCCCCAGATTTGCCTTGTGCCTGCTGCAAATATAGGAATTTTTGGGAGCCGAGCGAGGCTCGATCATCTTCAAAACTTGATTGCACAAGATCAGGACGCTCCTTAATAGCTTCACTTAACGGCATACAAATCAGACCCTGAGACCCCACGGAGCGTGTGTAATCAATCAAGCGATCATTCAAAAAAACCAATCGAGCTGCTGCTAGGTAGGGAAGCGAAAGCTCCTCAATAAATCGCAGGCATCTCGACACATCTTCATTGCTAAACGGAACATCTAGACAGTAACTTTCCAAATTGATCTTGCGAATATCCGTAAATCGCCACTGCTCGTTTTTCATCGTTGGCATAGGGCTGGATTGATATCGCTCCCATGCTTTCTTTCTCGCACTCTCCCACCACTCAGGAGCATTTGAGTCGGGCAGAAAATCACGGATGACTTGCGGGTATATGTTGGAATCCATACTTTTGAAGAATCAGGCTCCCCAAGTTACAAGCAAACTCGTGTGACGCAAGCGGCTCGAGTAAAGTCGAATCTCTCAATCATCACACTGCACGATACAGGGCTTCAAGCTGTTTGCTTGAAGCTTCCCACACTTTTTGATGGAGAGATTGTCCGTGAGAATCTATCGTCACCGTGGCGATAAATCCCTCGACTTCAAGTTCCCAGATCGCTTCAGGAGAGCCGAATTTTTCAAGGAAATATACATTTCGCACTCTTTTAACCGTCTCGGCATAGACTTGTGCAGCTCCTCCGATAGCATGAAGATAGACGCAACCGTGTTCTCGGCAGGCTTGCACTGTGCGTTCGCCCATTCCGCCTTTGCCAATCACTGCGCGAATCCCAAAGTCCCGGATGATCTTCCATTGATACGGCTCTTCACGGCTGGAAGTCGTAGGGCCCGCTGCGATGCAGCGATAGGTGCCGTCATCTTGAGGCAGCATCACCGGGCCACAATGATAGAGAGCCGCGCCTCGCCAATCCAAACCTTCTGGGAGCTGCCCACCTTTGTAGAGGTATTTATGAACGGCGTCACGCCCTGTATAGATTACACCTGAGAGAGAGACTTGGTCTCCTACATGAAGCGCTGCTACGGCTTCTGCCGTCAACGGAGTAGTGAGGGAATGATTCATCAGTGATGTATGTTAGCTTTGCTTTGACACTTCAGCATAATGTGAGGTCATTGGTCAAGTAGACACCCACGAGATGAGACGTATGGCTGCCGCGCTTGGACTCGAACCAAGAACACCCTGATCCAGAGTCAGGTGTGCTACCAATTGCACCACACGGCAGTGAGACAATAGAAAAATACGTTGGTTTCGGATTTGGTCAAGATTCCGAAAAGGGAAGATCAAAAAATCAACCCGACACCTCAAAATAAACCGCCTTCCGGCAAGGCTGTATCTCGCACAGCTTGTTGTCTCCTTTGTTTAGGAGAATCATCTGCCGACGCTGTTGTCGCAGGCAGCTCTTTAGTGGCTATTTTATCCTTGGAAAATTCCCCGGATGGTTCAGAGGCAGACGATTCAGCCAAGAGCAATTGAGCTTCCGAGAGGCGTTCGCGTCGATTGGGAGGGCGAGGTCTAGCTCCAAGGACGTTCACAGAGCCGTCTTTTAATTTAACTAGCGATGGAGAGAAATCTCCAACACTTTGATACTCATCACGGTTTAGAATTGCTCCGACAGGAGAAGCGACTGTATAGCGATGAAGACCTCTGCCAATGACGTGGAGTATGTGCAAGCGGCCTTGTTCATCAAAAGCAGTCCGGGGAGCTGTGAAATCCACAATCTCACCGATCGGATGAGTGACGTAAACCACGTTTTCTTTTTCATCTTCGACACGGAGATAAAGGCCGGTCGCCTCCATGTTATAGTTGAAACGGATAAGGGAATACGTGCGCTCTGAGCCTTCCACAGGCCGTTTTTCTTTCCATATGGTGTGTCCATTAGCTATGGAAAATTCGATTGGTTGAGTGACGAATTCGACGCCTCCGACGGACACAACAGCCTTCAAACGATACGAGCCTGTGTCGCGTATGGCATAAAGTGGGGTGATATTAACTCTAAAAGTGCGCGTCTCTCCAGCAGCTAATTCGACGGGAGAAAACTCAAAACTTTGATCTGGACGGACCGAAGAGTTGTCAGGACGGAGAATGATAAATGAAAGCCACGGCCGCAACCCGCTGCCATCGAGGACTAAATCGTAGCCTGCTTTGTTAGTGACGCTTACTTCAGCGTGGATTGGCTCGTAGAGAAGGAAGAGTGTGCGCTCGAGTCGAGCAGCGAGTTCAATTTGTGCGAAGGCGGTCTGAGTCGCACCTAAAAAAATCAGGATTGCAAAATTAAATAATGCTGAACCGTGACGCATCTTATTATCAAGCTAATCACCAAGGGAAGGCAGACAAGCGCCATTTTCCACTTGTCTTCATGCAATGCCAAGAATCGAAATGACAAGGCGACGGCGGTGAGGAGTATCACGATGTTCAAAAAGAAAAATTCCTTGCCATGTGCCAAGGGCAAGTCGCTGATTCACTATCGGGATGGCCTCAGAAGTGCGCGTGAGAGCCATTTTAAGATGGCTGGTAGCATCATCAGGGCCTTCTAAGTCGTGTTGATAGTGACCACGATCCGGCACGAGCTGGTCCATGAATGCATGTAGGTCGCAGCGAGCTGTAGGGTCTGCGTTTTCGTAGATCACCAGGCTTGCGCTAGTATGTTGGACGAAGATCACACATTGACCCTCCCTGACCTTTGAAGCAGCGCAATGCCGCCGCACTGTATCTGTGATTTCATATGTGCCGCGCCCCTGGGTTGCGACCTCGATCATCTCAGCATAATGAACCCAAGCCATAGCCCTAGTATTCAGAGCGCGTGAAGAGGAGAGACCCCCAGCCGAGCACAAACATCAAGCCTCCTATCGGCGTGATCGCACCCAGCCACTTCCATCCCGTTATCGCAAGTAAGTAGAGGCTTCCGCTGAAAATAAGCACCCCCAGAAAGAAAGCTACACGCGCAACGCGAGCTCGAAATTTTCCCTGCATGCCAATCGTTAAGAGCGCTACTGCATGGATAAGGTGATATAACACGGCTGTCTCCCAGTAATGGAGTGTGCCGAGTTGGGTAAGATGCGATCGCAAACCGTGAGCCCCCCATGCACCTAATATCACCCCCAGAAAACCTAAAACACCAGCCAGACGTGTGGTCATAGACTGAGTTTAAGATTCTTTAACCCACTCAAAGACGCGTCGTTTGTATGCGTAAAGAAAAGCGATCAACAGGATAATTATAAAACTGATCATACCCCAAAGAACTCCTAGCCCTTGTAAAACCGCTTCTCGGTAAATGAGCCCCCAGGTCAAAATGAAAACCGTCTCAATATCAAAAAGAATAAAGAGCATCGCGATCATGTAGAATTTAACGGAAAATCGCGGATTGGTGACTCCGATGGCTGGTTTCCCGCATTCGTAGGGGGTATCTTTGAGGGGGCTTCTTCGGCCTTTTTGGCCTATGAGGACTGAGGTGATCAAAGCCCCAGCCGCAAAGATGACCGCAATCACTACTTGGAGAAAAATCGGCAGATAATTTTCAAGCTGCATAAAATTGGAATATATGAATTAATCTGGCTTGCGGAGCAATTATTTTATCGCTGCATCTGCAACTACCTCCAGAGAAGTTGCTTTATCTTGCTGCGTAACCCATCCTCCACCGATGACAAGGTCGTCACGAAAAAAGACGGCGGCCTGTCCTGGAGCGATTCCAGACTGTGGCTCGTCGAAGACCAAACGCGCTTGGTTGTCGGGCAACTGATGAACTCGCGCACGGACGGGCGGTGCATTGTGGCGAAGTTTCACCTCTAAGTTCTCATCAGGCGATGGAGGTGATTGTAGCCAGTTGACTCGCTGCAAAAGACAATCTTGGCGCATTAAATCTGACTCCGGGCCGACTATGATTCGATGCTGCTCGGCATCAATATGAATGACGTAAAGGGGTTGTCCTTGTCCACCCGGCAAGCCTCGACGCTGGCCGATGGTATAGTTTTCGATACCGGTGTGTTCACCTAAATAACGACCATCTCGATGATAAATGCCGCCAGTTTTGAATTGTAAATGATGGGTCTGGTAATGGCTTTTGAGGAAGGCCAGGTAGTCATTATTCGGCACAAAGCAAATTTCCTGGCTCTCCTCTTTGTCGTAAACTTTTAGACCAAGCGATTGGGCAATCTCACGGACTTCGTTTTTATTGAGGTGGCCAATAGGAAAGAGAATCTTCCGGAGCTGGTCTGGAGACAGACTAAAAAGAAAGTAAGACTGGTCTTTGCGGCGATCGATGGCACGACGGAGAACGGAAGGGCGACCGTCATTGAAGTGCTCCACTCGTGCGTAGTGTCCGGTGGCGATATATTCTGCCCCTAGAGAGGCCGCAGTCGTCCGCAGCTTGCCGAATTTAAGTTTTTCATTACAGAGCACGCACGGAATCGGTGTGCGTCCTTGGCGATATTCTTCGGTAAAATAATCAATCACCATCCTCGAAAAGCTCTCAGCTTCATCGAGAACATAATGAGGAATGTCCAAGGCATGAGCCACCATTCGCGCGTCAGCGACCGCTTGTGGACCGCAGCATTTATCTTCAGCTCGGGTAAGACAATCCTGCGGCCATATTTTTAGCGTGATGCCGATCACATCATAGCCTGCCTTCTTTAGCAAATAAGCGGCCACAGAGGAATCCACACCGCCAGACATGCCAAGAAGAACACGAGGTTTTGATGAGACGCTCATACCGTAGATTTATCGGTCGCTTTCTCGGCCGCGCAGACCACATTGGCCATCAACATGGCAATAGTCATTGGACCCACGCCTCCGGGATTAGGTGTTATGGCAGAACACAGCGGTGCAACATTCTCAAAATCCACATCGCCGACAAGGCGATAACCTCGAGGCGAAGAGGAGTCGGGTTGGCGGTTTACCCCCACATCTATGACCACGGCCCCCGGCGAAACAAAATCTTTCGTCACAAAATGAGCTCGTCCCAATGCAGCAATGATAATTTCAGATTGACGACAATGCTCATCAATACTTCGACTGCCCGAGTGAAGTAAAGTCACTGTCGCGTCGATGCCTTTCTGCATCAGAATTGCAGCCATAGGTTTCCCCACAATCGCTCCACGCCCGATAATAGCCACTCTTCGGCCTGCTGTAGAGATTCCGTTGCGAACCAATAGCTCATAGATCCCGGCAGGCGTGCAGGGCCGAAACCCCGTAGGGTCTCCTAAAAGAAGTTTTCCCATATTGATCGGGTGAAAACCATCTACGTCCTTATGAGGTGCCACACTTGCAAAGATTCTGGTAGATCGGATTGGAGGAGGCAACGGCGCTTGAACGAGGATGCCATGCACGGTCGAGTCAGCATTGAGCTCACCGATCAACCCCACTAAAGCCTCCTCAGAGGTATCCTGAGGCAATACCACTGTATCACTTTGGATACCCAAAAGAGCTGCCTTTTTATTCTTCATTTCAACGTAAACGATGGATGCAGGATCATCGCCAACACGTATGAAAACCAGGCGAGGGACAACATGACGTGCGCGAAGTTTCGCTAGGCGCACTGCTAATTCAGCCTCAACCTCGGAGGCAACCCTCCGCCCATCTAAAATCAAAGGTAAACCCATGCTCTGAGAGGGCTTAAAGTTATGAATATCGAGTATCTTTCCCAGGCTCCATCTCAAAATTCATTTGCCATGACCTAATCACATATGGATCGAGGATCTGTCGCGTAAACTGCGCATAAACTGCGCTCTCTTTAAAGAGACGAAGCTTGTCCATGTTCTCTACGTCGAACGCATAAAACAGTTGAAAATTGTTGTCCGAACCATCGATCCGCTTACCAACCTTAAGATTATTCACATCCGAAACCTTTAAAAGACGTATGCGCAACTCTACCATGAGCTTCTCAATCATCTCAGCAGTGAGGTTTGTCCGGGTTTCCAGTAAGCTTATATGGTGAACCATAGCTCAGACGCCTCACACGCTGCCTTGCTACCAATAAAAGTCAAGAATCCAGCGTGATCTGACGCGCTATCGAGACACTGCTCAATCATCACATCATCGATCCAAACCAAGTTTAAATATTTACCTAACATCCAATCTAACCTCTTTTGCACGTGCATCACCAGATCCATGTAGCGAATCCCACCTAACCTCACCTCATGAGCTCACTTTCAATTTACCCATATTCAGTTCTTCCAAATTTGCACCTTCACCAAACTCGCTCCTCAAAATGTCGGCAGAAAAATTAAAAAAATAACTTTACTCCTTCCCAATACACATGCCAATCTGGACTCAACCTCCCAACCATGCGTCAACTTTTACTTCTCCTCCTGATTCCTTTTTCCACCAATCTTCATGCCGTTATAACGTTCGGCGACCCTACGAATAACGCTATGCCCCCCACAAACGGTGCCCCATGGAACTACATAGGCCAGGTCAACGGCTCATCCGCTATCTATCTCGGCAACAGCTGGGCACTGACCGCCTTCCACGTCGGCCCCGGCAATCTCATCTTAGGAGGCACCACTTACACCTACACAGGCACCTCACACCGGCTCACCACACTCAGCCCCAACGACGCTGACATGATCCTCTTCCAAATCAACGGAGACCCAGGGCTTACACCTTTACCGCTAAACTCCACACCCCCATCACCAGGCTCCCAGGTCACAATGATCGGCTTCGGATTTGATCAAGGTTCCCTCATCCAATGGGACGCCGGTTGGGTCACCATCCCCCCAAGCACCAACCCAGTCGCTTTTCAAGGCTACCCATGGCTCCCCACCACCTCCAAAAAATGGGGCTACGGAAATATCGTTCAATACTTTCCCACCCCTATCGATGCAGGCAATGGCCCAAATTGGTCGTTTAACACCACTTTTCTACTTTCCGAAGACTACGGACAAGGTGCAGCTCACGATTCAGGCGGAGGGGTATTCTACTACAACGGCACCGAATGGGAACTCGTCGGCATGATGTTCGCTGTCACCGCCCACACAGGTCAACCAGTCAACACTTCCGTAAATGGCAACCAGACCATCCACGCCACCATCGCAGCCTACAAACCTGAAATCCTCTCCGTCACAAACATCCCCGAACCCTCGACCTATGCACTCTTGATCCTAGGCGCAGCCTCCTGTCTTTGGTTCTCACGCAGTAAAAAACGGCTTTCCACTTAGAAACAAATCTCACTCCCCCTTGCATCCCCTTGCTGCACTACTCCTTTACCTCTTCCTAGTCCTCTTTTCGGCAGCACTGGCAGCCCCATTTCTCTACCACGCTCTTAACGAATTTCTCACCTACCCCTTCCACCGATACGTCAACCGTGCTTACCTCATCGCTGCAATTCTCTGGCTCCCGCTGCTAGTTACCTTGCTCAAAATCCCTTCTGCAGAAACAATCGGATGGAAACCCTCCTCTCAACCCCTAACAAAAATCCTCATCGCTCTCTTTGCCGGCTTAATCTCAACCACAGCCACCATCCTCATCCACACCGCCCTCGGCTGGCACATCCCAAACGAACATTTCTACACCCTCACCCCCCTCCTAGCAGGCCTTCTACCCGCAATCCTCGTCGCCCCCGTTGAAGAAATCCTCTTCCGCGGCTTTGCCCAATACGCCTTCTGCCGTGCCCTTTCCACATCGCCAGCCCTCCTCCTTACATCCATTTCTTTTGCCACCCTCCATTTCATCAAAGTCCCCCCTTGGCCTTCAGACGCCCCCGTCACAACCTTAAGCGGCCTTCAAGCCCTCTCTGAAGCTGCCTACCGCGCTGCCTTTACCTGCTTTACCGAACCTCGCGGCCTCGGCCTCCTAATCGCCGGCCTTTGTCTCTCATGGTTACGTCACACAAGCGACTCCCTCTGGCTCCCTATCGGCCTCCATGCTGCCTGGATCCTTGGACAAAAAGCTACCATGCGCGCCTTTCATCCCACCCCCGATTGCCCCCCATGGTGCGAAAACCTAATCTCCAGCCCGATCGCATGGCTAGCAATGGTCTTGACTACAACCTTCCTCTGCCGCGCCCACACCAATCCCAAGCCCCAAACTCATACCACCAAACCATCTTAAGACGTGCCCACCCTAGCCTCCCTCATCCCTCCCATACTCATAAGCTTCATCGAAACAACCATCCGCGACACCCTAGACCTACTTTTCCCTCCGACAGACACTTCAACGTTTGACCTCATCCCCATCCATCGTCCATTCTGCCACCGCTGCGCTGCACCCATATTTACTCCCATTCATCCAGATAATCCCATTCCCATCCCCTCCTGCCGCAACTGCGCCGACTTCATCCGATACCTCGACTGGGCGCGCGCCCCCTATCAAGAAAAAGGCACCGTCCGCCAAGCCATCATCCAATACAAATACCAAAACGTCCACACCTGGCTCCCTCACCTCATCTCCTGGATCGAAGAGGCTTACCGCCAATTCGCTGCGCATCTTCCCTGGGATGGCGTCGTCCCCGTGCCCCTCCACCCCATACGAAAAGCAGACCGCACATTCAACCAATCCGAAGACCTCGCCTTAGCCCTTTCCAAACACCACCAGCTCCCATACCTCCCCTGCCTCCAACGCATCATCCACACCCCCAAGCAATCCCTCCTCACCCGCTCCGAACGCCTCCAAAACCTCAACCAAGCCCTCATCCTCAATCCAAAGTTTGACGTCCACGGCCTCAGCCTGCTAATCATAGACGATGTGCTCACCACTGGTGCCACAGCCGAAGCCTGCGCCCATATCCTCAAAAAACACGGCGCTCGATTCGTCGCAGCCCTCACCATCGCCCGTGCATAAATGCGTGCCAAACTTTCCACCCCTGACGTCACCACTCCTTTGAGCCTATGATCCCAAGCGACCAACCCCCCACCGCCCCACCCCCCACCCCCACCAATCCAGAAGCCGACACCATGCCCGAAATGCCTGCCATCCCCGCCGGCACCAAAAAAACCGACATCCCCAAAGGCCTCTGGACCAAATGCCCCTCATGCAAAGAAGTCCTATACACCAAAGAACTCGAAGACAACCAAATGGTCTGTAAACATTGCGGTCATCACTTCGCCATCTCCGCACCTCAACGCCTCCGCTTCCTCCTCGACGAAGGTTCCTGGCAAGAATACGACCCCGACATGACCTCCGTCGACATCCTCGACTTCAAAGGCACCAAATCCTACACCTCCCGCCTCCGCGAATACAAAAAGAAAACCGGCCTCAAAGACGCTGCCCTCTATGGCACAGGCAAAATCGAAAAAATCCCCATCGTCCTCGCCATCATGGACTTCAACTTCCTCGGCGGCAGCATGGGCTCCGTCGTCGGTGAAAAAATCACCCGCGCCATCGAGCTCGCCACCGAAAAACGTCTCCCCCTCATCATCATCTCTGCCTCCGGCGGCGCCCGCATGTATGAAGGCATGTTCAGCCTCATGCAAATGGCCAAAACCTCCGCCGCCCTCGCCCGCCACGCCGAAAAACGCCTCCCCTACATCTCCATCCTCACCAACCCCACCATGGCCGGCGTCATGGCCTCCTTCGCCTCCCTCGGCGACCTCATCCTCGCCGAGCCCAAAGCCATGATCGGCTTCGCAGGCGCCAGAGTCATCAAAGAAACCACCCACCAAGAACTCCCCAAAGGATTTCAGACCGCCGAATTCCTCCTCGACCGCGGCCTCATCGACCGCATCATCCACCGCCACCAAATGCGCGCCGAGCTCGCTCAACTCCTCCGCTACCTCGACCGCTAAACCCTCCGCCATCTGCCCTCCAGCCTCCTCACTCTCCCTACACACCTTCGGAGAAACAAACAGCCGCCATCCCCCTTAAATCCTCCACTCCTCGATGACCTACCGCGAAGCCGTCGCCCTCCTCAGCCACTACCGTCACCTCGGCGCAAAATTCGACCTCCACAACATCTCCCTCCTCCTCCAAGCCCTCGGCAACCCCCATCACCACCTCCCCTTCATCCACATCGCCGGCACCAACGGCAAAGGCTCCACAGCCGCCTTCCTCCACGCCCTCCTCACACACCTCGGCTACCGCACCGCCCTCTACACCTCCCCCCACCTCATCAGCCTCCGCGAGCGCATCCGCATCAGCCATCAACTCATCCCCCAAGAAACCTTCGCCCGCCACCTCTCCACCCTCCACACCACCGCCCAACGCCTCTCCATCACCCCCACCTTCTTCGAAATCCTCACCGCACTCGCCATCCTCTACTTCGCCGAAGAAAAACCCGACTTCATCGTCTGGGAAACCGGCCTCGGCGGACGCCTCGACGCCACCAACGTCGTCCAACCCCTCCTCACCTGCATCACCCCCATCGGCTACGACCACCAAGACCTCCTTGGCCCCACCCTCACCCACATCGCCACAGAAAAAGCCGGCATCATCAAGCCTCACGTCCCCCTCATCCTTGCCCCACAACCCCCCGAAGCCCACCAAGTCCTCATCGCCAAAGCCCGCGCCCTCCAAGCCCCCATCCATGAAGCCTCCAGCCTCATCTCACAAAAACAACCTCTCAACCCGCAGCCTCCTGACTACCTCCAACCCACCACCCTCGCCGACCACCCCTTCCACCTCTCCCTACGCGGCCCCCACCAAATCCACAACGCCGCCGTAGCCCTACAAGCTGCCCTCCTTTTACCGTTGAAACAAAACACCGCCACCCGCATCCAAGCCGCCCAGCAAGCCTTCGCCTCCACCCAATGGCCAGGCCGCCTCCAACTCCTCAACCCCTCACCCCCCACCTTCCTCGATGGCGCCCACAACGTCTCCGCCACCCAAGCCCTCGCCCACACCTGGCAACACACCTTCAGCCTCCCCCCCGCGCGCCTCATCTTCAGCGCCCTCGCCGACAAAGACCTCCCAGCCCTCATCGAACCCCTCCGCCCCATCACAGCAGAGCTCATACTCGTCCCCCTCCCCGACCCCCGCGCCGCCTCCATCCAAACACTCACCCAAGCCTGGCACCCCATCACCCCAAGACTCATCGCCCCCTACCCCGAAATCGCCGCACGCCTTCCCACCCTCCCCCCAATCCCCACCCTCATCACCGGCTCCCTCCGCCTCGTCAGCGAAGTCCTCGCACACCACAGCTCCATCCCCGCCGACCTCCTTGCCGAGCGCCACCTCAACGACCTCCTCCACCCCACCCCCCCAAACCACAAACTCAACCATTGACAAATCCCCCTCCCCCCATAACCTCGCCCAATGACCCCATCCCATCTCCTCACCCACAACCTCGGCTTCCCCCGCATCGGCTCCAATCGCGAACTCAAACGCGCCCTCGAATCCTTCTGGAAAGGCCAATCCACAGCCGACTCCCTCCTCCACACCGCCTCCCAAATCCGCATACAAAACTGGACCCTCCAAAAACAAGCAGGCATCCAACTCATCCCCTCCAACGACTTCAGCCTCTACGACCAAGTCCTCGACATGAGCTGCCTCCTAGGAAACATCCCCCAAAGATTCCCGCACACTCAACCCACCGTTGACCTCACCCTCTACTTCTCCATTGCCCGCGGCGCCACAGCCGACTGCTGCCACCCACAAGGCATCGCCGCCAGCGAAATGACCAAATGGTTCGACACCAACTACCACTACATCGTCCCCGAGCTTTCCCCCACCACCACCTTCAAAATCGCCACCTCCAAACCCTTCGACGAATTCAACGAAGCCCTCGCCCTAGGCATCCGCACCAAACCCGTCCTCCTCGGTCCACTCACCTACCTCCACCTCTCCAAATCCCAAGACCCACACTTCGATAAACTCTCTCTGCTCCCCAAGCTCCTCCCCACCTACACAGAAATCCTCTCACGCCTCGCACAACTCGGCGCCGAATGGATTCAGATCGACGAGCCAATCCTAGTCCTCGATCTCGACCCCACCTGGAAAAACTCCTTCCCACCCACCTACCAAACCATCCGCCAATCCATCCCCAACACAAAAATCCTCCTCGCCACCTACTTCGGCGACCTCCGCGACAACGCCCCCATCGCCCTCTCCCTCCCCATCGACGCCCTCCACCTCGACCTCGCCCGTGCCCCACACCAGCTCGATGACCTCCTCCCCTCCATCCCCGCCAACCTCTCCCTCTCTCTCGGCGTCGTGGACGGCCGCAACATCTGGCGCAACGACTACACCCAGTCCCTCTCCCTCATCCAACGCGCCCTCCAATCCCTCGGCCCCGACCGCCTCCTCATCGCCCCCTCCTGCTCCCTCCTTCACTCGCCAATTTCCCTTCGTCACGAGACTAAACTAGACCCACAGATCAAAAGCTGGCTCGCCTTCGCCGAAGAAAAACTCCACGAAATCACCGCCCTCGCCCAAATCGCCACCCACCAAGCCCCAGCCACCCTCCTCCAAGAAAACCAATCCATCCTACAGTCCCGCCGCAACCACCCCCACACCTACCGCCCAGAAGTCCGTTCCCGCCTCGCCACCCTTCGCCCAGAAGACGCACGCCGCCATTCCCCCTTCCCCATCCGCCAACAACACCAACGCGCCGCCCTCCACCTCACCCCATTCCCCACCACAACCATCGGCTCCTTCCCTCAGACCCCCGAAATCCGCCAAGCCCGCCTCCAACTCAAAAACGGCCAAATCACCCAAGAAGCCTACAACACCTTCATCCGCCAAAAAATCGCCGAATGCATCCGCATCCAAGAAGACCTCGGCATCGACGTCCTCGTCCACGGCGAATTCGAGCGCAACGACATGGTCGAATACTTCGGCGAGCTCCTCGACGGATTCATCTTCACCCAAAACGGCTGGGTCCAAAGCTACGGCTCCCGTTGCGTCAAGCCCCCCATCATCTACGGCGACGTCCATCGCCCACACCCCATGACCGTCGAATGGACCACCTACGCCCAATCCCTCACCTCCCGCCCCGTCAAAGGCATGCTCACCGGCCCCGTCACCATCCTCCAATGGAGCTTCGTCCGTGACGACATCCCCCGCAGCGACACCGCACGCCAGATCGCCCTCGCCATCCGCGACGAAGTCATCGACCTCGAAAAAGCCGGCATCCGCATCATCCAAATCGACGAACCCGCCTTCCGCGAAGGCCTCCCACTACGCCAAGCCGACCGCCCCCACTACCTCCAATGGGCAATCGAAGCCTTCCGCATCGCCTCCTCACCCGTCGCCGATTCCACCCAAATCCACACCCACATGTGCTACTCCGAATTCAACGACATCATCGAATCCATCGGCCAACTCGATGCCGACGTCATCTCCATCGAAACCTCCCGATCCAACATGGAACTCCTCGACGCCTTCACCCGCTACCGTTATCCGAACGAAATCGGCCCCGGCGTCTGGGACATCCACTCCCCGCGCGTCCCCACCGTCGAAGAAATGACCCAGCTCCTCGAAAAAGCCGCCTCCCTCATCCCCCCACACAACCTCTGGGTCAACCCCGACTGCGGTCTCAAAACCCGCAACTGGCCTGAAGTCCAAGCCTCCCTAAAAAACATGGTCACAGCCGCACACCAACTCCGCCAAAAACACACCCCCACACAAAACTCCAAATAACCAACAACAATCAACCACAAACCCATATCCATCCAACCCCATCCCCCTCCCATCAATCACCCCAGAAAAAACCGCCATCCATCCCCATCTCCACTGCCAATCCCAAAGAATCTCCCGCAACACGCAGACATCCACCCCCCCAATCACAGCATACCGATCCCCAAAAGCATCCCCGCAACAAATGCAACAGAGTCAATTCCCACCGATCATCCCCCAATTCCCTCAGCCCCCATCAAAAGCCCCAAAAGAACGTTGTCGCGGGTGGTAGAGATTGTGAACGCTTTTGAGCCGCTCGATCTCGACATGCGTGTAGATTTGAGTCGTAGTGATGCTGGCGTGGCCGAGCATTTCTTGGATGGCGCGGAGGTCCGCTCCTCGTCGGACGAGATGCGTAGCAAAAGTGTGGCGCAACAAGTGGGGGTAGAGTTTCGCTCGAATCCCAGCTTTTTTGAGCAGTTCACGAAGGATTTGGCGAATGCGCTCACGCGTGAGAGGGGCTCCATGTTCATTGAGGAAAATTTCTGGAACGGGTCGCGCTGGCCTAGCAAGTCGAGGACGCGCCTCGCGAAAGTAGTTTTCAAGCGCTTCAGCAGCTCTCGCTCCGATCGGGACGAGGCGTTCTTTGTTTCCTTTGCCGATGACGCGCAGGAATCCCTCTGCCGGCAGATAGTTTTCGATGAGAAGAGTGATCAACTCAGTAACGCGCAGACCGCAGCCGTAGAGCACCTCGAGGATGGCGAGGTTGCGCAAGCCGAGCGGAGTCTTATCGGCTGCGGCGACTAGAAAGATGCGCTCAAGAAAGTCCGTCGGAAGCGAGGCCGGCAGACGTTGGGGAATTTTTGGAATGGCGAGATGCTCGGCGGGGTTGTGCGGAATAAGCGTTTCATCATGGAGGAAGCTGAAGAAATGCCGAAGGACAATTGCAGCCATTTTAAGGGTGGATGGGCTCCAGCGACGTTGACGCTTTTGCTCATCAAAATAGGCGTAGAGATGACTCTCCCTGATCGAGCTGAGATCCAGGAGGCCTTGCTTATGCGCCCAATTTTGAAAATGCCGGAGATGGGTGAGATCATTGATCTGCGTTTTTTCGGCGTGGCTCTTCTCAACAGCGAGCCAAGCCATGCAAGCTTCTATTTCCTTTGCCCAAAGGTTTTCAGAAGAGTTCGAAGAAAAACTCGGCTCGCTGTTAAGCATACATGAAGAGGATATGGAAGAATATTGTCTTTTCTCGAGCGAGAAGTTATGTTTCCTCAAATATGCCACTTCTCAACAATATCGTCGAGTCTATAGGAAACACCCCGCTAGTTAAACTCAACCGCATCACACAAGGCGTCGAGGCCACAATTGCCCTGAAGTGTGAATTCAGAAACCCGCTCGGAAGCGTAAAAGACCGCATCGGTGCCGCAATGATCGAGGCCGCTGAACGTGAGGGAAGAATTAAGCCAGGCACTGTTATCGTAGAGCCGACCTCAGGCAACACCGGCATCGCTCTCGCTTTCGTCTGCGCAGCAAAAGGTTATCCGCTAATTCTCACGATGCCGGAAAGCATGAGCCTAGAACGCCGCACCTTATTGGCATTGCTCGGCGCAAAACTCGTCTTAACTCCAGCAGCAGAGGGAATGCGAGGCGCAATCAATCGTGCCCATGCGATTCTAAACGAGACGCCAGGAGCATGGATGCCCCAACAGTTTGAAAATCCAGCCAATCCAGAGATTCATCGCCGCACCACAGCAGAAGAGATTTGGAGAGATACCGATGGTAAAATTGATATCCTCGTCGCAGCAGTCGGCACCGGAGGCACGATCACCGGCGTGAGCGAAGTCATCAAAGGACGCAAGCCTTCCCTTCGCTCCATCGCCGTCGAGCCAAAAGACTCACCCGTCATCACCCAGACTCTCCGCGGAGAACCTATTAAGCCCGGACCCCACAAAATTCAAGGAACCGGAGCTGGCTTTGTGCCAAAGAATTTGAACCTAAGTATCGTCGATGAAGTAATTACCGTTACCAACGAAGAAGCTTTCGTAATGGCTCGGCGACTAGCTTTGGAGGAAGGCATACTCGCAGGCATCTCCTCAGGAGCCAACGTTCATGCAGCTTTAGAAGTAGCCAAGCGACCGGAGAACAAAGGTAAACTCATTGTAACGGTTGCCTGCAGCACTGGAGAACGTTATCTAAGCACCCCACTAGCGGATGAAGCCAAACGAGCCTTGGGTGCTTGAAATCTCCACACAGCCTGCCTCTCTACCCTATAGCTGCAACGGATCAAAAGATTCGTGAAAGTTTTATTCATCAACCAAGTCTATCCTCCCGATCCTGCAGCTACAGGCCAACAGCAAGCGGCACTGGCCGAAGCCCTTGTCAAAGAGGGTCACGAAGTGACCGTAGTCACAAGTCGTCGCGGCTACGATAATCCTTCCTTGTCATATCCGAAAAAGGAGTTGAAGAACGGCGTAAAAATTCGGCGTGTATGGCATGCTGGGCTTGGCAAAAGCGCCAAATGGAAGCGAGCTATTGATTTTGCAACTTATGCGCTAAGCTGTTTCTTCGAGCTTCTCAAGCTACAAAAGCACGATGTCATTGTCACGTTAACGACGCCGCCTTTAATATCCGTCCTAGGAGTCCTTTTTTCAAAGGCATGGCAAGCACGGTTTGTCTACTGGATTATGGATCTAAATCCAGACGAAGCAATCGCGGCAGGCTGGCTCGCAGAAGAAAGCGCTCCAGCAAAAATTTTAGAGAAAGTCTCTCGATTAAGTCTGAACGCGGCTCAAGCAGCGATCGTGCTCGATTCGTTCATGGCTGAAAGAATCCGTCTCAAGGGCGTCGAGGAAGATAAAATTCATATCTTACCCCCATGGGCTCTACGAGAAGGTGGAGCTTATGATCTGCGAGGCCGCGAGACTTTTCGTCGAGAGCACCGGATCGAGGACCGTTTCGTTATCATGTATTCCGGCAATCATAGCCCGTGTCATCCTCTGGATACAGTGCTTCAGGCTGCATTAAAATTGAGAGAAGACAGGGAAGTGCTCTTTTGCTTTGTAGGCGGGGGCACTGAATATAAAAAAGTGCAAGCCTTTCGTGAAGCAAACGGCCTGACAGATCAAATCCTTTGCCTGCCTTATCAACCTTTTGAAAAACTCGCAGCTTCGCTGTCATCTGCAGATCTTCATTTGGTCGTGATGGGAAATCCCTTCGTCGGGATGATTCATCCATGTAAAATTTACAACGTTATGTCCCTTGGGATCCCCTGTATTTGCTTAACCCCCAGGCCAAGTCACTTGACGGAACTCGTCGATGCAGTCGCTGATGACGAGGCTATGCGTGCTATTTCTCACGGTGAGGTAGAGAAGCTTGTCGAGGCGATTCTACATTTTAAGGCTAAGGGTAAAGGACGTCGATCTCACAAAATGATAGAAGTAGCCAGCAGATACACCGAAGCAGAGTTGATCCCAAAACACATTCAAGTGATCATAGGAGATGGCGCATGAATCCTATCTTAGTCCACTTATCTGCTACAGTGGCTATGCTGGCTGCGCTCACAATCGTCCTTGCTCAAAACGAAGAAGCCATGGAATCTATACAAAATCCGGCCCCAGAAGTCTCTTCTGCATCTGAAATTCAGCCACAAGAAGCATCGTCGGATTCAACTCAAGCTGCTCCTTCAGTTCCTACAGCCGAAGCTAATATCCCCCAAGAGGAAGAGGATTGGGCCCCACCCATTCAGGCCTCTGAGTGGCAACGCCTAGAAAAATATCACTACACTATCACGCGCACCGTTTTTGAGGATAAACTCAACTTGCTTTATGATCCACAAGGCGCGCTCCGAAATTATATACGTCTTCATGATGAAATGGTGGAAATTTACGACCGTCCTATCGACGAGCCAGGAGCGCAACACGTCTTTACGCTTAATTTTGCCCGAAGTCCAAGCGAGGTGAGAGCAGTTCCTCGTGTTTATCGCACGGCTCGAGAGTTTAAAGCTCAACGTTCTCAAAATCCACAAGCCAAACCGCTCTCTGGTTTAAGGGTCGCAATCGATCCTGGACACATTGGCGGAGCATGGGGGCCGATCGAAATGCGTTCAGTCGAGTTCCCAGGTATAGGAACAGTGCAAGAAGGCGATTTTAACATCATCACCGCGCATTTAATTCGACAACAACTCGAAGAATACGGTGCCACAGTCTTTCTTACACGCCAAACAACTGAGCCGGTCACAACAGTGCGACCGAAGGATCTGTATGAACAAGCCCGAAAGGCTATTTATGAGCGAAGCCCGGATGTCGCTGCACGCCTGCGACATTTACCGATCGAGGAGCAAGATCGTCAGCTCGGTGAACGACTGATTCGTGTGGCCAATTACATTTTTGCGCGGACTGCTGAAAAGGTGGCAAGAGCGGAGAAGTTGCAAAAGGAATTTCAAGCGGACCTCACCTTGGTGTTATACATTAATGCAACACCTACGAGTGGACGTGGAGAATTGACGACTGATAATCGCAATACGTTTTTCGTTCACGGCGCTTATATGCCATCGGAACTAGCCCATGCCTCGCAGCGGCTCGCGTTATTTGAAAAACTACTTTCTCGAACGAATGCTACTGAGTTTTATGTGGCGAGTAAAATTGCCGAAGCATTTGCAGAGATAACAAAGTTGCCACCAGTGCTATATGGTGACAGCCCTTCTACGCGTCAACTCGATCCAGAGAATCCTTATGTTATTGCCAGAAATTTAGCAGCCAATCGAGAGTATCCAGGGCCTGTAGTGGTCACCGAGCCTTATTTTATGAACAATCGCATAGTAGCTTTGCGTCTTTTAGCGGGTGACTATGAGGGAGAACGAGAAATTGAGGGGACAAAATTTCGAAGTATCTTTAGAGAATATGCCGAAGGAGTCGTCAGAGGACTCCTGAAGGCTTACGGTGACAGCGAGCTGGTCATCAACTCGGCACACCATAGTTCCTAGTTCGAAATGAAAGCCAGCGGAGATGAATTCTTATTATTAAAATAAACAGGCTTATGTCGAAGGGGCTGCGACCGTTTGTGCATCTACACGTTCACACTGAATACAGTATATTGGATGGAGCTTGTCGCACCGCAGAATTAGCGGCTCAAGCAGCCGAGTGGGGGATGCCAGCTGTGGCGATCACTGATCATGGGAACATGTTTGGCGCGATCGAGTTTTACCACGAATGCCAGGCCCGCGGGATAAACCCGATTTTAGGATGTGAAGTCTACGTAGCACCTGGCAGTCGTTTCGAAAGACAACGGCATCCTCAATATGGATTTACAAGCTCGCATTTTTTGGTCCTAGCCAAGAATTTCAAGGGATACGAAAATCTAGTGCAGTTAGTTTCAAGGTCTTACCTGGAAGGCTTTTATTACAAGCCTCGCATTGATTGGGAGTTGTTAGGAGAGCTGAGCGAGGGACTGATTGCCACATCGGCCTGCATGAAGAGTGAAATCGCGCAATGCGTGTTGGGGAATGATATACGAGGAGCGGAGCGGTTAATTGGGCGATTGATTGAAATTTTTGGGAGAGAAAATTTTTATTTGGAAATACAAAACCATAGCACACCTGAAGAAAAGCGGCTACGGGAGGCCTATCGAGAGATTGGGAAGCGGTTGGGTGTGAACCTCGTGGCAAGTAATGATGTGCATTATCTGAGGCATGAGGATCAAGAGATGCATGATTTGTTGCTGTGCATTCAGACTGGAGCGCATCGGAATAATCCGGATCGACTTCGATATGATACCGATCAACTCTGGTTTAAGGATGCTCGGGCAATGAACGAGTTGTTTATAGAATTTCCAGATGCTTTAGAGAATACGTTGAGAATTGCCGAGCAATGTAAGGTGGAATTACCGTTTGGATTGAATCGTTATCCAAAATATCGCACTCCGAATGGCTTAAGTCCTGAGGCTTATCTAGAGCAGTTGTGTCTAGAAGGAATGCAAAGACGTTACCAGCAGTCATCGGATGTGGAGAAGGCGTCTATCGAAAAACGGCTTCGCTACGAGCTTGAAATCATCGAGAAATCTGGATTCACGAGCTATTTCTTAGTGGTGTGGGATTTTATCCGATATGCCCGCGAACAAAGAATTCCCGTAGGACCTGGCCGTGGTAGTGCAGCCGGAAGCCTGATTTCATACGTGCTCGGAATCACCAATGTCGATCCACTTAAATATGGATTGTTTTTTGAGCGGTTTTTAAATCCGGAGAGAGTTTCTCCTCCAGATATTGATGTAGATTTTTGCACACGGCGACGCGACGAGGTGATCCAATACGTCATAGATAAATACGGGCGCGACTGCGTGGCGCAGATTGCTACATTTGGCACGATCAAGGCTAAGAATGCGATCCGCGATGTGGCAAGGGCACTGGGATTAAGCTTCTCAGATGGCGACCGCTTAGCACGGCTTGTGCCAGAGAGGGATTTGAAGTTTACTCTGAAAGGCGAAAGCAAAGGGAAAGAAGGTTTTCGAGCGATACCAGAGCTTGCGCGTCTCTATGATGAAGATGATCAGGTCCGTGAGGTGATTAACTTTGCTGTAGCCATAGAAGGACTGACTCGACAAGTCGGCATTCACGCTTCGGCTGTGGTGATTGCGGATGAGGATTTGTCTAAGGTGGTGCCGATTTATCAGGATGATAAGGGCGTCCGGGCGACTCAATATGCGATGGATTATGTGGCTGAGCTTGGGCTTCTGAAGATGGATTTTTTGGGATTGAAAAACTTAACGGTGATCGAGGATGCGGTGCGCCTGATTGAAAAATCCAAAGGGGTGCGAGTCGATATGGATCAAATCCCGCTAGATGATCCTCGGGCTTTTGCAATCATCGCTAACGCGCAAAACACCGGAATTTTTCAGCTAGAATCTTCAGGCATGTGTGAGGTATGTCGTAAGGTCAAGCCACAAACGATCGGGGAAATCAGCGACGTGCTGGCACTTTTTCGGCCGGGCCCGATGGAAAATATCCCCACTTATGTGAGGCGGAAATTCGGTCAAGAGCCGATTGTTTATCCTCATCCGCTGCTGGAGCCGATTTTGAAAGAAACTTATGGTGTGATTATTTACCAAGAGCAGGTGATGCAAGCCGCGAATGTGCTTGCTGGTTATTCGCTAGGGGAGGCGGACATGCTGCGTCGTGCGATGGGTAAGAAGAAGCCAGAAGAGATGGCTCGGCAAAGAGAGCGATTCGTCAGGGGGTGCCAGGAATGTCATCAGATCGAGAAGCGATTAGCTGAGGAGATTTTTGATACGCTTGAACGATTTGCAGGGTATGGTTTTAACAAATCGCACAGTGTGGCGTATGCGCTAGTGGCCTACCAGACAGCTTGGTTGAAGGCACATTACCCTGTGGAGTTTATGGCTGCGCTAATGTCAAATGCGAAAGATACGGATGAGGTCGTGCCGTTGGTTCAAGAAGCACGTGGAATGGGGATCAAAGTGCTTCCGCCCTGCATACAGAAAAGTGACGTGCGTTTTACCGTGGAGGACGATGCGATTCGTTTTGGGCTAGCCGCTATAAGAGGGGTGGGTGAAGGCGCGGCCGAAGAAATCGTAAGAGCGCGAGAAGGGAAAGGAGAATTTCGGTCTTTGGATGATTTGTGTGAGCGGATTGCAGGCCGTTCTTTTAATAAGAAATGTCTGGAGGCTTTAATTAAGACAGGAGCTTTAGATGCACTTGGGTTGAGTCGAAAAAGGCTTTACAACAAAATGGATGAATCCTTGGCAAGAGCTAGCATGCGAGCTCGTGAGCGATCTTCTGGGCAGGTGCATCTTTTTGGAGATGTCGAATGGGTCGAGGAGAATGAGCTTGAAAAAAGTGAAGAAAAAAGGGGGGAAGAGTGGGGTATGACGGAGTTACTGAATTTTGAGCGAGAATATCTGGGCTTTTATTTCAGCGGTCATCCGTTGAACTCAATACGGGATGAGATTGAGGAGTTAAGCACGGCTTGTATTGCGGATTTACAAAAGGGAGAGCAAAGAGGAGGGATCGTGAGGATTGGCGTGATTGTATCTAGCGTGGAGGTCGCCTTGACGCGTAGGGATAAACGACCTTGGGCAAAGCTTGTCGTAGAGGATTTGAGTGGAACGGCAGAGGCCTTTGTCTCCAGCAGTGTCTATGAAAAACTTCGTGAAGGTATCGAGACTTACGGTTTTTATGTCGTAACGGCGCGGGTGGATTGGGAGGAGGAAGCGTTGAGACTCCACGTGCAAGAAATCGTGCGGCTAGATGAGGCGCGCCGCCTTTATTATCAGGCTGTAATTTTGAGGGTGAATGTGGAGCAGGCGATTGAATCTGTGTATCGAGATTTAGTTCGACTTTTCTTACGGCATCCTGGCAAGGCACGTGTGCTCTTGCAGATCGCTTGCTGTAAGGGGGGAGAAGTTACGGTTGAATGCCGGATGACCGTGAATCCTGTAGAGGCTTTTTTAAAAGGTGTTGAGAGTATTTTGGGGAAGGGTCACGTCCGGTTTGTGAGTTTTAAGCAGGCGGCGAATAACGGTTCATCGCGAGTCTTAAAAAATCGGCAGCGGGGAGGCCAAGCTTTGAGTAACGCTTGATTTTAAGGGAATGCGAAGCAGTTTGAAATCTATCTAAGTTTTATGCCAACCATCAGTCGTGAAATGGTCTTGGAAGCTTTGCGCAAGGTGAAATACCCTGGTTTTTCTCGGGATATTGTTTCATTTGGGATTGTGAAGGATATCTACATCGATGGAAGTCGTGTCGGCGTCGGGATCATTGTGCGGACAGAAAACATGGATGTCCCTCAAGCCATATATGAAGCGGTAATGCAAGCCGTGCAGGGTATTGAAGGCGTAACAGAAGTAGACGTGAAAGTAGACGTGGAAAGAATCAATCCGATCGGGGGAAGCGGGAGAAGTTCACCCGAAGGCATCAGGGGTGTGCGCTATATCATCGCTGTAGCGAGTGGTAAGGGAGGTGTGGGTAAATCTACAGTAGCCGCTAATTTGGCCGTGGGGCTGCAGAAGGTAGGCTTCGAGGTAGGGTTGTGCGATTGTGATATATACGGACCGAGCATGGGATTGATGTTTGGAGCTACGGATGTGGAACCTTTGGTGGATGAAGAAGATCGATTGGTGCCTGTAGTGGCTCACGGTGTGAGGGTGATGAGTATGGGTTTTTTTTTAGGGGATAGTTCTCCAGCGGTGCTGCGCGGGCCTATGGTTACGCGATATACACAACAATTTTTGCAGCAAGTGGCCTGGGGAAACTTGGATGTGTTGATATTGGACCTACCGCCTGGGACAGGGGACATAGCGTTGACGATTGTTCAGACTGTCGCTCTGAGTGGGGCTGTAGTGGTAACGACCCCGCAAGAGGTTGCATTGATTGATGCTCGCAAGGCTTGTGAGATGTTTAAAAAGGTCAATGTGCCGGTGCTCGGGTTGATTGAGAATATGAGTTACTTTGTTTGCCCGAATGATGGGAATCGTTATTTTATTTTTGGAGAAGGGGGTGGAAAGCGAGAAGCAGAGCGGATGGGAGTGCCGCTACTAGCGGAGGTGCCGATCGAGCTTGAAGTGAGGGAGAGCGGTGACGACGGAATTCCGGTAGTGCTCCGTAATGAGCTTAGTGATGGGGCGAAAGCGTTTATGAGAGCAGTGAATAAAGTGGCAGAACTTTTGATTACGACGATGAAGTAAGGGGTGAGGAGTTGACATAAATCAAGATAGGTCATTAAATTATCCTATGTCGAATGCATCTTCACAGCAGGGGGACAGTGATAATGGGGCTGATTTTGTGAAGAATTCAGCAATCTATAAGGAATTTTTGGCTGAAAGAGAGGAGATACTAAAACACAAATGGATTGAGAGTGAGCGGCTCGGGTATGACATCGGCTTTGAGCGTGCGTTAGTGGATTGGATGACGAAGCATCGTGCGCGTTGGAAGAAGGAAAGGCTTAAGGGAGACTCTCACTCGTGATGGGACAGAGATCGAATACCCCTAAAAACTTTTTTTATGGGCAATGAAACTGTGACGAGTCGGGCATGTGAGGCGATGACTTTTTTATTAGGGGCTTTGCCGGCAGAAAATTATTTAACTTTACCGATTGGACATGCGCCTGCAGCGATAAAAATAGATGAAGCTAATTTTTGCCTAGCCTGTATTCCCCCCAACGTAGCAGGAAAAGCAGAGTTACGTTATGCTATTCAACTGTATCGTTCAGCACCATTGCTGGCAATATTGAATAAAGGTGAACGAGCTACTGAGAAAGAGTTAAGTTTGGCTTTAGGGGAGGCATTACTAGAACCTGATGGTGCTCCTCCGAGTCCAGATGCTGCTTTCTGTGCTTATCTTCTTTCATTGCCAGTAGTAAACTGCGTTTTGCATGGCCATCCTACCTACACAAACCAAATCCTATGCTCGCCACGTGCACGAGAATTTGCAAAGCATCGAATTCTGCCAGAGGAGACTTTAGCATATGGCTTAAACTCTTTGTTCATTCCCTATGCAGACCCTGGGCTTGCTACCACGCTCGCTATAAAATTTAATTTCGAGGGTCAACGGACTTCTCTAGTAGGCCCCATAAAATTGTTGTTACTACAAAATCATGGAGTGATTGCTTTAGGCGGCAATGAACAAGAGGCATTACGCGCATATTACACAGTAGAGAAGGCTGCCCAAGTTTGGCTAGGCGCAGCTTTGTTAGGTGGTCCGACATTCCTCTCCACCCCTAACCTTTTAAGGCTGCTCCAGATGAATGAGGTTATGATCTCAAAATCTAATCCTTCATCGACCACGTCGGATGACCTTATCAAAGAGCAAGCCCAAATCAGCGGTCAGGATGCATCGAATAAATCTACTTTAGGGGAGCTTTCGGAATGCAAACAGCCGGTAAGTAAAGACATTGAAAGTCCAACAACAACGTCCGAGAACCTCACTGTGAGACCTGAAGTGCCCCTTTTCGATGAGGATAGAAGCTCCGAAAAACCCAAACTAAATTTTACAAGAAGAGCTATTAGGCTAGACGAATAGCACTCTAAAATCTACTTTGCAGGTAAAGATGCGTTTGCGTTTTCGGCTACAGCTGGAGGGGGAGTAACTAAATTCGGTGATGGCCTTTCAACAATTTCATAAACGAACGTTTGGACTTTGTCCCCTCTCAAGACAGTCACGGGCACTTTTTCACCCACTTGACTAAAGTAGGCAATATCCAACACATCTGACGGTTTACGAATCTCCTTCCCATTTACCTGAAGAAGAATGTCTCCTACCTGGAGCCCACTTTTTTCTGCTGGTGTGTTAGGAAATAGAATTGAAACCTGCGTCTTGCGCTCTCCACCTCCGTTATCTTGACTCTCGTGAACCCCTATTCCAACCCATCCATGCCGCACCTTACCGTATTTCGCGATATCTTTTACTGCCTTGCTAATCGCGCGAGCCGGTATTGCGAAACTTAACCGTCCCCTCTCCGCGGCGATTACCATCATTCCTACCACCTCTCCTTTGGGATTAAGCATCGGTCCTCCGAGTTGGCCAGGTGCTAAGCCTATATCACTCCGTATGTGGGTAGTGGCAAATAATCTGTTGTTATAGAAGGCGTCGAAACCTGTCACAAAACCAAATATTGGTGTCGGAGGCAAATCCAGCGGATAGCCAATCGCAATCACAGGACTAGAAGGCTTCAGATCATGATCCTCGGCAAATTTTAAGTAAGGTGTTCGATCAATATTTAATTCTTTCTCGCCATGGCTTCCACTAATGGCGAGTTTCCGGACTAAATAGGCCAAGCCAGTGCGAGGATCTCTTCCTAGGACATCAGCCCGATAACTACCGCTTGAATCCACAATCTGCACCTCTTGAGAATCCCCGATTATCGCCAAAGCGGTAATAACGTGCCCCTTTTCATTAATGTAAAACCCGCTGCCACAAAACGTCACTCCACCATGAAGGGCCTTAACCTTCACTACAGCAGGCCGCGCAGATTCAAAAACTGCTTCAACCTCTGCCCCAATGCTCTCTAGCACGGACGACGCTTTTTTGATCTCGCAAATTCCACCTATTACCGTCACCTCCAATACAAATAAAAGACCAGCAATGATTGCCCTACACCTTCTTCCACACAACGAGTTAACTTTTACTTCCATTCTCAACAAAACGTCCACATTCAATCAAAAAGTCATAGCAGAATCCGCCAGATACGGCTCGTCTGCAGAAACGTATCGAACAGTAGCTCTCACCCCTTTGTTTTTCAGTATCAATTCGTTGTAAGCCTCATCATTCTGATGCGTTCCCACAAAGACCTCGTCACCACCCACATACCTAACGTTCTGTGCTGGCAGAGAAAGCGACTTGCTCAAAGCCAACTCGACTTCCTCCCCCCACCTCCACCCCACCCCAAAATACACACCAAACACTAACACCAACACCGCTACCCCCGCTCCAAGATACCTGAGCCTCAACATCGGATTAAAATTAAACAGACCCATTATCCTATCTCGCAACTCCATCCTCAAGCTATGCCGTCGAATCATCCGCTCCCTCAGTGCACGATCAAATCGCACACAAAAATTCTCCAAATCAACCCCATCCGGTAAACGATCCCTCCCACGCAAAAGCTGGCTCAACAACACCGACTTATCATCGTTTCTCATACAAAGACATAAAAATTTCTACTCACTTCAAATAATCCTTCAAGCAATTTTGCAACTGCGCGTGAGCATAGTGCAACCGAGAACGCACCGTCCCCACCGAGCACCCCATCACTGCTGCAATCTCCTCATGACTTTTTCCTTGAATATCATACATAACAACCACAGCCCTATGATTATCAGACAATTTTTGCAAACATTCGTTCAACTTCCTTTCCAGCTCCCGATTCTGCACCCCACGCCCCACATCCCCAGCCACACTCTCATCCCGTATCTCCTGGACCTCGCTTTTGACCTGCCCTTCCGCAGTCTCATTTCCCGCCTCCTCTCCCTCTGCATGCCATTTTTCCTTAAAAATATTTTGCCGCATCTTATTCCGCCTTAGAAAATCCAATGCCCGATTGTGTGCGATTCGATAAAGCCATGTTGAAAAAGAAGCCCCACCCCGAAATCGATGCAAATTCTGGTAAGCCCGAATAAACGCATCCATCAACACATCATCAGCATCCTCCCGATGCCCGATCATATTGAAAACATAAACATACAACTTCCTTTTATACCGCTCGATCAACACATCAAACGCCCCAACCTCCCCCCCCAACGCCAACCGCACATAATGCTCATCTGGCAATTCCCCCCCTACACGCTCTCGACCACTCGCCTCATCCATCATTTACCAATATAACCAAACCCTATCTCCCTCACAATCACTCATCCCGATCCTCCACCTCAATCTCCACCCCCCCATGCACTCGATCTTTGGGCGCCCGAATCACCCTCCACACCGTCCAAAAAAAGAAAACACTAATCCCCACCACAGCCCCCAACATAAAAATCCAACCCCACACACTCATACCCCCCTCCTCCTTCCCCTACCATCTTCCAAGTCACAATTCCCCCTCACGCCCCCCCCTTTCTCCGCCGCCTCCTCACGTTCCCAACGCCCCACCGCCACATGAATCAACCCCAAAAACAACAACACCACCCCCCCCACAAACCCCAACGTCACCTGCGCCGCCACACTCCCCATCAACGCCCCCCAATACTCCCCCGCCTTCATCACCACCGTCGACACCAAAATCAACCCCAAAAAAATCGGCGACACATACAAAATCACCGGCTCAAACCACCACGGCACCCGCACCACCGCCCCCCGATCCAACTCAGCTCGCCCCGCCCTCCTCCCCCACGCCACCCCATACAACAATATCTGCGTCCCCGCCAAAGCCAAAATCGCCACCGTCCCCACCCAAAAATCAATCGTATCCAACCCCTTAAAATCCTTACTAAAATACATCACCAACAAATTCCCCAACACCGTAATAAAACCCAAAAAAAGCACCGCCGCCCGCCGCCCCAACCCCAACCCCTCCTCAAAAAATGCCACCGCCGGCTGCAACATCGAAATCGAACTCGTAAACGCCGCCAAAAAAAGCAACAAAAAAAACACCGCACCAAAAAACTGCCCAACAGGCATCGCCGCAAACACCATCGGCAACGTCACAAAACCCAAATTAAAACTCGACCCCAAAGCCTCACTCGCCCCCGCCGCACCCAAAAAAATAAACGCCGCCGGCACCGTAATCAACCCCCCCAACACCACCTCACAAAACTCATTCCCCGCCACCGCCGTCGTCGAAGAAAGCGCCACATCATCCCGCCGCCGCAAATAACTCGCATACGTAATAATCACCCCAAACCCCACAGAAAGACTAAAAAAAATCTGCCCCGCCGCCTTCATCCAAATCTCAGGATCCAAAAGCCGCCCAAAATCCCGCGGATTCCACATAAACCCCAGCGCATTCACCACATTCAACTCCGGCCGCGCCGGATCCGGCGTCCCCAGCGTCAACACCCGCACCAACACCAACATCGCACACAACATCAAAAGCGGCATCGCCACCAGACACACCCGCTCAATCCCCCTCGACACCCCTCGATACACCGTCCAAAAATTCAACACCAAACAAATCAACAAAAACACCCCCACCCCACCCAACCCCTGCCTAAAAAGCTCCCCATCCGCAGCCGCACCCGTAAATTCATTAAAATACGCCCGATACCCCTCTGCATTAAACCCCATCCCCGAAAAATCCCCCCTCACAAAACCCCAAAAATACCCCAGACACCACGCCTCAATCAACACATAAAACATATACACCCCCACCGGCACCAACAACCCCAACACCCCCACATACGGCGCCAGACGACTCCGCCACAACTGCCGAAAAATCCCCGGCGAAGAATGATACCCCCTCACCCCACCATATCGCCCCATCGCCCACTCCGCCCAAGCCAAAGGCAACCCCAAAAAAATCAGCGAAATAAAATACGGAATCAAAAACACCCCACCCTCATACTGCGCCGCCAACCCCGGAAACCTCAAAAAATTCCCCAACCCCACCGCACTCCCCACCACCGCCAATATCACTCCCAACTTCGACAACCACAACTCTCGCTCTCGTCGCCGCATAAAAAACTAAGCCCCCACAATACACACACCCTCCCCCATCACGCAAACCCAAACTTCACCCCACTCCTCCCCTTTGCACTGCGAGAGCTAAGCGCAGCGCACTCCCGCTTTGCACTGCGGCGGGAAACAAAGCGCCCCGCCGCTTTCCACCCCTCCGCAGAGATCCCCTCCCCCCTCTCCGCGGAGGGCCTCTTCCCTTAGCTCTTCCTCTCTCCTATCCTTGGCTTCTCATTGCCAAACACTCTCTACCCTCCCCCCTTGATCCTCTCCC
>JANWVL010000131.1 GCA_025056655.1 Candidatus Methylacidiphilales bacterium | reverse complement strand
TTCATCAAATCCGTCTCAAAGCCGATCAATCCTCGTGTGGGAATGGAAGCTTCGAGCGTAACGTTATTCCCCACATGATTCATGTGTGTGATCTCTGCTTTTCGATTGGCTAAGTTTTGGAGGACGTCGCCGAGTGAATCGTTTGGAATATCTAAATATAACGTCTCGATCGGCTCGAGGATGTTTCCTTCAGCGTCTTTTTTATAAATCACCTCTGGTCGTGAAATCATCAATTCAAAGCCTTCTCTTCGCATCTGCTCGACGAGGATAGCGATCTGCATTTCGCCACGAGCAGAGACTTCGAAAACTCCAGCGTTTTCGGTCTCCTTGAATTGAAGGGAAACATTGGTGCGAGTCTCCCGCTCAAGCCGTTCTCGAATGTGACGTGCAGTGAGCAACTTTCCCTCGCGGCCAGCAAAAGGAGAGTCGTTTACCAAGAGATACATTTTAATCGTGGGTGGATCGATCTCGACGAAGGGAAGAGGCTCACGTTCCTCCGAATCTGCGATGGTCTCGCCAATATAGATGTCTTCGAGGCCGGCAAGGCCGATGATATTTCCTGCTGAGGCTTCTTGGATCTCGATTTGTCGGAGGCCAGAGTAAGAAAGCAGTTTCGTGACAGTCGCCTTCGTCTTGCTGCCATCTCGGTGGAGGGCGACGACTTTGTCTCCCACTTTTACTTTGCCGCCGTAGATTTTGCCGTAGGCGATGCGGCCGACGTAGTCGTTGTAGTCAAGATTGGCGACGAGCATTTGAAACGGCTTGGAAGGGTCAGCCTGCGGAGCGGGAATTTTTTGGATGATGGTCTCGAAAAGGGCTTTCATGCCAGCGTTTTTGATCTCATCAGTGAGTTGGCCTGGCCACTTCTCGACCGCATAGCCCTCTTTGCCAGAAGCATAAAGAACCGGGAAATCAAGCTGTTCATCCGTGGCATGTAGCTCAAGGAAGAGTTCGAATACCATATCCAAGACCTGATGAGGCCGGGCGTTGGGACGATCAATTTTATTTATCACGACGATAGGACGCGCGCCGACTTGTAGCGCTTTGCGAAGCACAAATTTAGTCTGGGCTTGAGGGCCGTCGAAAGAATCCACCACGAGGAGCACGCCATCGATCATCTTTAAGATTCGTTCCACCTCTCCTCCAAAATCGGCATGGCCGGGAGTGTCCACGATGTTGATATGGTAATCGCCGTAGGTAAAAGCGGCGTTTTTGGCGCGGATCGTGATGCCTTTTTCGCGTTCGAGGTCCATAGAATCCATGACGCGCTCGGCGACTTGTTGATTGGAGCGGAAGGTGCCGGACTGCCGTAGCAGTTGGTCTACGAGGGTGGTCTTCCCGTGATCAACGTGCGCGATGATGGCGATGTTCCTTATTTTTTCCATGAGCGGGATGAGTGAAGCAGAATTTTTATGGCTTGCAAGAGAAGGCACGAGCAGCGGATCATGAGATAGATGTGTGGCTATAATCAGCAGATTCTGCCTGCAGGTGTGAAACTGTTGGTGAAGGTTGCTGTGTCGCTAATCATGGGGATCGCCATCGCGCTGGTGTTGCCGCCTAGTTTTACTATGGCTCAAAGGATAATGGCTGGGATCTTTGTGGGGGCAGCATGCCTCTGGATCACGGAAGCGTTGCCTCCCTTTGCAACGGCCATCGGTGCAATTGTAGCGTGTGTCTTTGGGTTGGGCGCGCCTCAAGGTGCAATGTCGGGAGGTGGGGCTAAGGGATATCTTGTTTTTCTTGAACCATTGGTAGACCCGGTGATTTTTTTGTTTCTGGGAGGCTGCATTATGGCGCTAGCTGTTGAAAAAAATGGGCTCGACCGATGGATGGCTCGGTGGTTTTTGTTGCCTTTTGCTAAGACGGAGCGCACGTTTCTGCTGGGGGTTGTGTTGGTCACAGGACTTTTTTCAATGTTTATGTCGAATACTGCGACGACGTTGATGATGCTGACGTTGATCAAGCCTATGTTGGAGGCGACTAAAGAGAATAGACCTTTAGCTTCGGCCACGGTGATGGCAGTGGCTTTTGCAGCTAATATTGGGGGCATGGGGACGATTGTGGGCAGCCCGCCAAATGCGATTGCGGTTGCCATGCTCGAGAGACGCAGCGTGCAAATTTCGTTTGCGGAGTGGATGAGCCTTGGCGTGCCATTGAGTCTGATATTGCTTCTTGGGCTTTGGTTCATCGTCTCCAGATCGGTGCGAGGCTCTGCTGATGGGGCGAGGAGACAGTTGACTGCGCTAATTCAAAAAGCAATCGCTGAAGATGCGAAAGAAGGTGCCTTGTGGTCACGGATGTGGGTGGGGGCTGTCTTTCTGGCGACAGTTGCCCTCTGGATTACCGAGAGCCTGCACGGCTGGAA
>JANWVL010000130.1 GCA_025056655.1 Candidatus Methylacidiphilales bacterium | reverse complement strand
CAAGAGCTACAGGGAAAAGGCTGGAAAGGGAAAATGCCCCCATATCGTATTAATGAAAATCTTAGAAAGAAACTACTCGCTGAATTTGAAGTGATAAAACAAAACTATTTCAAGCCTCCTAAATCTCAAAAAACTCTATCTCCAGAGGAGCAAAAAAAATTAGATGAAATAGACCGCTATATCACCCTACCCCCTTCAGAAAAATCAGAAACTACAGAGCCTAAAGCCTCATCCGAATCTTTAGTTGCCCACAACAAAAAAAAACAACGCTTCAGAACAGAATTCTACAAATGCCACTATCTTCGATATGGACTTGTTCGCTTACGGCATTATCGGGATAATAGCCATAATAGGACTGATGCTCATACTATTATATAAATCAAATCGAAAAGAAAATCCACTATAGAAAAAGCTTTCGATTTGGGCACGGATAAGTTTGGGGATAGTTACATTTATTAGCCTGCCCTGATCAATTCAGACACCATTTGCAGGAATAAGGGAATTGATTGATGAGGGAGCATATTGCAAAATGGAATTCGTTGGGTAACCTTACAACACATAAAATCAACCGATATTATTATTTTGAAAATAAAGATAATTCGGACTATAGATATGAAACCGTGAGCATGCTAGCTGGTGTGAGCATTGTAAAATCCAAGGTATCTGAAATTGCATACGGATCCTATTCTGTCGTGGAGAATGATCCAATTATTGCCGGAGGAGAATATGAAAAAAGAAATCGGGAGTATCAAGCTTTTGGGGTTCGGATTAAATGTGTCATGTGTCCCGGGAGGCCTCCCTATCCTTGCCGCGATTACGATAGAGAAGAGACCTGCACAGCCCACTATCAGGAAGAGCGAGGGTTTTACAAGCTGGTAACACTCAAATTAACATCGGATGAACCAATCACGATGAATATCTTGGAAGTCCATAGAAAAAGGCAAGCCCCTCTCAATAGCCGATCTTTATTTGGAAGAACTAAGCCACCTCTCTATGGCAAAAAAACACAAAATTTGGTATGGAAAGCTAAAGAGCAAGGCGGCAGTTTCAATGGGAAAGGGGAGTGGACAGCCGGCGACCCCTACGACAGCCAATTCAAGGAAAACGCAGGGGAGCATGACACTCCGAAGTGGAAAGTAGAAGAAGTAAAAGTTACCGAGCTTTCCAGCGGCCAAGAAAAAGAATTCCTTCCCAAAATCGAAGACCCTGGCTGGAATAAACGGCGTGACTGGGAGGTGCTCCTCCTGCCTGTAGAAGTGGTCGATATAAAGGATCATGGAAACACAGGGGATGATGTAACAATCCAACCGTGGGATAAATCGACGCCGATTGCCGATTCCAATATCGCCTGGATCGATGCGCACACGTCAGAACAGAATCCTGCGCCGCGCATGCCGCAGCTTGAGTTTCGTATCCCTGGCCTTCCCCAAGACGTGAAGCTTGAAGCCAAGCTGCTTGTTGAGTATGAGCGTCCATACGCTGGCAAGCAAACCGATGATACGGTGAGAATCCCGGCGAACGGCTCATTTCAGAATGTGACAAATGGCCGATGGGAAATATGGAGGGAATACGCCAACCTTCCCTTTTTCGGAGGAGATGCGACCCTTACATTCAAGATCAATGACGGGGCTGAACAGACGATCAAGTTCGCCATCGGCGGGCGAAATCCTGATGATGCCCGGTGCAAGGCATACATTCAGGGGCGTCCGGGTGCCCCATGGTATGCTTACGCCATCGTGAAGCATGAGAGTCAGGCCTACAATCCCGGACACTACAACCAGTTCTGGGAGCGCAGCGGTAACAGTAGCCCAATCAACAGCGGAGTGAACTACGCCTTCACGAAGGGCGACCCCCTTGTAGTTCGATCTCCTGGGGAAATTGGCGTCGGTGGGGCAGGCCTTGCACAAGTCACTGGGGCAGCAGGAAACAAGACCGTATCAGCTCCGCGAGAAATATTTTGGAATTGGCAAAAGAACGTCGATGCCTTCTTGGTCATCTTGGCAGGCAAAATCCAAATCGCGGAGATGTTCATGAACGATCCGAATCCGCGCAGCCAGACTAACCCGATGCCTAACGGGCAGCGTCCTCAAACCATTTACCATACAGGCCGTAATGTTCCCGTGCCAAGCCGGGTGCAGGGTCCTGTAACTTTTGGAGACAATCAGGGCGAAAAACGTCCCGAGGATGCAGTTGCGATCAAAGCATACAACGGCGCTGCGGCTCATTGGTGCTCATGGCAAGGTCCACCTGTTCTTGCTTGGCAGTTCAATTATGGGCAAAACAACTACGTTGAGGCTGTTTGCAACCAGATAGACCCATAACCGCCGCCACGACCATGAAGAACCTCGTTTTGTATTGTATTGCGGTGATGGCACTGTGTGGCCGGTCACTTTATGCTGAGCCGCTCGACGATTGGCTTTTGGCGCAGGTGCAAAAGGATGAACAATTTCTGTCTGATGCTATTTCACAGGCCAACGGTGAATCGCTCGAATTGCTCAGGGACTCGCGAACCTACATTCCTTTCTTTCTGGAAGCCCCAGGGAACCACGCTTCCGATTTGACAGAGTATAAACCGTTGTTCGATGCTTGGAGAAATGGCAATGGCCAGAGCTTCTTGCCTGGAGGATACATCTATCGAATCAGGTTTGCCGATGCGCCGCCGTTGTATGCTACATCTGCCGGGAATTGGGATGGCACCACTTGGCACAGTCTCGCTTTGGGCAAAGACTTCGCGGTCAACCCCTCCCGTGTTTGGAACGGTTCCGGGAATGATTATCTTTTTGCAACGATGCTGGCAGGTGTTCCTCCAAAGATCGTCGTGTATGATCAACAGGGCGAAGTAAAGAAGGAGGAGGCATTTGATGCGAATGCCGCCGATCTTGACCAGCGCGTGGCAGCCGCAGAGCAAATGTATGCGGAAAAAGGATCCCCCATTTTGGAGATGCTTTCGCTAGCCGAGTATTTAGAGAATCCAGATGACTCATGGCGAGAAGTCGATCTTTCGGGGCAGTTCAATTTGCGGAACCAGCAACAACGCAGCACTGAACGTGAGCGACTAAAACCCTTTCTCCATCTCACCCGAAAAGCGGCTATCGAAGCTTTGCGGTTGAAGTCATCACGGCAAGAACCGCAGCGGCCTCACGCTTCATCGGAACCGATGCCGGTGCCGCAAGCGCCGGAACCAATAAAGTCGCCCCAAGCCACACAAACGCCCGTCGAAAAATCCCCCTCGTCCGCCCAGTGGCCATTGGTGGCGGCGGTGGTGATTGTGGCTGTGCTTGGCTTTTTGTGGCTATGGCTCAAAAAGCGGAAGTGACACGGTTTGATAGGTTCGGGCGTTGCTCGCGCCTTGGTTGTTCGACGGCGGTCGCTAGTTTGGCCCGTCACGTCATCTGCTCGTGGCAGCTCGCTCCTTGCACACCTCGACACATGTCGCGCCCGTTGGTTGCTCCCTATGCCATGCATGCACGTAAGCAGCCGCTGAAAAGAATATCGTAGATGATATCAAACTAAAGATCGTCTCCAGAGAAAAATATCATGTTGCAATAAATACGTTGAAAATTCTCAACATAATAGAGATATTTCTTAATGCTAGTAATCTAGTTAAAGCATTCGCCTCGAGCACGACACCGGAAGGCGCCACGGCAACTCCTACTACTATACATCAAAATGAAAATGGCCTGACCCATAACGTAGGAGTGCTATTTAAGCCAGAGGCGAATCCTGGGGATTCAATTACAGCGAATTTTGGTCACGAATCAAAACTCTTGAAAGATGTGATCCTCAGTCACACATTTGAACATTGGTTGAAAGAAAGACTGAACGAAAGACGAACCGAAGTGCTGGAAAAACTGAAAAAATTACCACCAGATCAAAATATTCGTTGGTTTGAGTGGAGTTATCCGAAACAAAGTTTTAGATTTTCATTAGTTCGAGACCAAGACTTATTGCTAGCTCTTGGGAGCGTGTCTTTTAATATGACGATTCAAGTCCCTGTCCATCGAGATGGTTATGTAGATAGTAGCACAGGCATCAGACTTTACGGTGAAATGTATGACTTGTATGGTTTTGATAGAGAATATAGAGATAATCTTACTCTCTTTTCGGACTATGGTGCCTTTGCTCAAACAGGTTATATTCAGGCATCGGACGGAGGACGTGTGTATAAAATCAAGATTAGTTTCAATGGCGACATATCCTATATATCCTTCAATTTCAAATAAGTCCCTCTTATGAAAATAAAATCATTGATTATATATCTACTCGTCTGCGCTCTCGGCCACGGACAAACACTCAAAGAGCTAGATGAATTAAAGAATAATCTCAGTAAGGCTCGAAACTATCAAGAGCTGGAAAAAATAGTTTCCAGCGATAAATGGTTAACTCTTCCATCGACTCATGATGTCCAAAGAGAAAAAAATAAAGAGAAACTCAAAATCAAGCAAGCTAAACTAGACGTAGGAAATTTGATGATCGATAAATTAATTGAATTGAGTAAACCTGTCTATCTCAATAAAGTGACTTTAGATCAACAAGATCTAGAAGTCTTATATAGGCTCATGATGCGATTTTTTAGTTATCAAGATTTTAGTAACTACCTCTTCGGATGCTATTCTGGGAATGTGATTATATACTCACTGATAGGAAAAATGCTAAAAGATGGCGGTTATCTTGAGGTGAAAGAATATCTGGAGAAACATCCCTGGCCTAATACTGACTGGAAAAAGACGCTGAAAGCATTTCAGAAACACGATGATTATCTAATCAAAGAAAATGATGCCTTTCATAAATTCTTAGAAAATGAAATGTTCCAAATCATACATATAGCTATAGATCCTACTTTAGCCCAGTATTTGATAGATTACTGCTTACTCACAGCAAAAGAAATCTATATCAATTCTAGAGTCATTACGGTTGTTTATTGGGCTATGGAGAATGAGTATATAGTAACATCATTATTGCTAGGTTGGGTTGATTTCTTATGTTCCGGAGGTAGTAATGATCAATTAAATCCTATTAAAATACAAGAGGTTCTAAAAGATCGTGACTACAAATATGCTTTTCCTCAATTCCAACGCAAAATCTTAAGCACTTCAGCCATTGACGATTTACCCAAACTTTATAAAGAAGGAGATTCGATACGAAATAGTCTATTAAGAAGGGTATTAGGTCCTGATTTTGAGAATAAGTGAAAATATTCTATTTTCAAACCTTAAAATAGCCTATCTATGCTAAAACAAAAATTTTATTGGCTTTTTCTGATTGTCTTACTCTTGCTTGGCCTATATTATTTTTGGGATTGGTATAGCGCTGAGTATGAGTCTGCTCAAGTCGAGGTCGTTTTCACGCCTTTCAAACGAGTTGCTATGGATAGGCTATTGGAAACGATACGAAAGGCAGAGAAAAGTATTGATGTAGCGATGTTTTGGTTGACTGATCCTGAGATTATGGAAGCTCTTGCAAAGCAGGCTAAGAATGGAGTCAGCGTGAGAATAATTATAGATGAAAATACCGTTGCTGAGCGGCGATTTTTTGATCGATTTGATAAGATGGTTAAAGAGGGGGTAAAAGTTTTTATAGAAAAAGAGCCTGGGAAACTTCACCTTAAGTGCGCGATCATAGATAATAAATTATTGATCACAGGAAGCGCGAATTGGTCATCGTATGGATTTTTGATGAATTTAGAGGATGTGCTATTTATTCAGTCAAGAAAGATAGTGAATAGCTATAAAAACAAATGGAACTGGCTTTATAAGAAAGCAAAACCATGGGTGAGAGAGGAGATAGCGAACCGATTGGTTTATTCACGCACTAATCCTGGCGTTGACCCTAATATAGATTACAGTAGGATAATGGGAGGAACAGAAAGGGAATGGTCAGGCGAGATTCAAGAGAAATTTTCCATTATAGCTAAGGATATTGAGAGTTACTACACGCCATCAAGGGATGGGCAATTGAGTAGCGGGGTAGGGATGCTTGTTAAAGATATCGAGCAATCAGTGCGTGAAATTAAAGCAGCAATGTATTACGTGATGGATGGCGACGTTATCAATAAACTAGTGGAAGCAGCAAAGCGCGGTGTAGAGGTAAAGGTGGTTATCAGTGAGAAAATGCTTAGGGGTCCAGTGAGCAAAATTTTAGAAATGCTGGAGAGAAACGGCATCAAGGTTTACCTTCCTCCTCTGGATGGAGGAACTCAACAAGGAAGTATGCATTTGAAGTGCATGACGATAGACGATCGGATTGTGTGGACAGGGAGCGCAAATTGGACATTAAATGCGAAGGAATTAAATATAGAAGATTATATACGTATAGAGAATGAAGCCCTAGCTAAATTCTATAGTAACTATTTCAATGCCTTACTCAAAATCTCCCCTGAATATAAAACAACCGCCTCGAATAGGTAAGCTTCTGTAGGCGGTTTTTGTTTCACTGATATACCACCATGATCACCTCGGCTCACTTGACTGCGTCACGGATGAAAAAGGGCACGTTGTAGAACGTTACAGCTACGATGCCTGGGGAAAGCGCCGCAATCCCGACACCTGGGCACACTCTACGGACGATGTTATCGGCACGACTGCCCGAGGTTTTACCAGCCACGAGATGCTCGATGAAGTCAACCTCATTCACATGAATGGC
>JANWVL010000129.1 GCA_025056655.1 Candidatus Methylacidiphilales bacterium | reverse complement strand
TTATCAACGCCTCCACCAAAAAACAGGCATCCTCCCACAGATCCCTTGCCATCTCTATGCCGTCATATACTACCCACCTTGGGTCTCCATGAACTCAGCCCTCTACCGCCGCTCCATCCACAAGCAGCTTGGCCTATGGCCTACTGATGCCCTCTCCTTCGCAGATTGCCTATTCGCTCGTGATTATTTCGTTCACTACCAAGCCTATTACGAACCTTCTACTCAAGCCTTTTGGCGACAACACCCTCAGCAGGCTTCCCAGAGCCAGCCTAGTAATAAAAACAAACAAAATCTATATGTTCTCAAGCTCTTCGATCACATAAAAAAGCTCAGCTACATCCCCACCTATAAAAAAGAACTCTCCGCTGACTTAATCTCACTCCTAACACAGCTTTATTACCTCTTTGCAATCAATCGTAATGGCAAAAAAACCTCGCTCAAAATCAAACTAGCATTCTATATCGACATCATCAGAAAAGTTCTATCCGAAAAACTCCCGGCAAGTATCCTACACTCAAGCAGAATTCCAGCCCACCTAATTCAGACCCTAATCGAAACAACATTCACTGAACTCCTATCAGAAAAAAAAGATTTCACTACTCTCTTATCCCAATCCATCTATGAGTTCAAAAATCGAAAAATCAAGCTTCACTATCATCACAAACTGCCCCATCTCACCACCCTCCCCGCACAGCTCTGCCCCAGGCAAAATAATTTCCCATCCTTCACAACTGTCCTCTTTTACCACGATAATCCCTCAACGAATAATACAGTATCTTTTAATCGTCTAGAAACAGTCCTTTCACCCACTCAAACGCAAATTATTACTCTCCCCTCACTTAAAGACTTGGTTGTTGATCGCCTTCTAGATGCCATCTATAATACAAGTGCTGACTACCTCTTTTTCCTAGATGCCAACGAAACTCCCTTCCCTGATGCTCTCCCTCTTCTTCTATCCCTAGCAAAAGCACATCCGGAAATCCCTTGGTTCATCCCCAATTCCACGGCAATCTATGAAGAAACACAATATTGCCCAAATAACTCATTAGATAAAAAAAACATCAACTCAAATCACTTTGAATACTACACGTTCCTACCTTTCTACCCTGCTCGATTCCCGTATATTTTCTCTCAAACACCCTTCACAGCCTCAGGCTCGCTAGTAAAAAAAGAAAATCTACTCAAGATCCTATCGACTAGCGCATCTCAAGAACTACGCACACACACCTCCGAATATTTTTTAATCACCGCTCTCGCCTTATCTATAAAGCCAGCATTCGTATGTTCACCCATCGTAATGAAAAGTCGCAAATCACATCTAGAAAATCTCTTTCATTGGACAAATTTCATACAAACTCACACTCCAAAGGAATGGAGAGCAAAACTAAAAACATATCTCAACGAAGAAAATCTACGCGACTATTATACATATCCTTTGATTAAAGCTCTCAGAATTTTTGGCCCACCCCAATCCCTTACCTATAAATGGGCAAAACGCAAGCTTTTATCTCGAAAGTTAAAACAACGCCACTCTATCACAATTTTTATTTCTGATCCGACCAAGGTATCCTGGAACAAAAATGAAAGCTTTTTCCTCAAATCTTTCTGATCCCACAATAGATCAAAATACGAAAACAAATCCACTCTATACTGTTTCAGCATTAGTTTCAGTCTATAGATCAAATCGATTCATTTTCGATAAATTGCTGGATCTGACGGAGCAAACCTTATATAGAAAAGGAAAATTACAAATTATAGTTATCAACACAGCTTCTCCTGAAAAGGAGCATTTCACTATCTTGAAGTTCCTCGAACACTACCCACATTTCACGTATATCTACACCCACCAAAGGGAGTCAGTATATTCAGCCTGGAATCGTGGCATTGTCTTAGCTCAAGCCGATTTGATTACTAATTCGAATACTGATGATCGCCTGCGTCCCGATGCACTAGAGATTATGAGCCAAGCTCTCTTGGACGACAAAGGAGGCGCTGTCTTGGCATATTGTCGTTCATACATCCACCATATACCCAATCAAAAATGGTCAAGCAGAATTCGCTTCAACTCAATCTACCAAAATCATCCAAATAGAAAACCTCACCAACATGAAATTGGACCTAATCCCGTATGGAAGCGAAAGTTGCATGATATCCACGGTTTATTCGACACTCGTTATAGAGCTGCAGGGGACCACGCTTTTTTTAGTCAAATCGCGCAAAAATATCCATTTCTTGAAATTCCGGAAATTCTAGGCCTATGGTATCGAGATAAAAAGAGGAGAAACTTGGGCTTTCTAAGCGACTCAGAACTTAAATCTATACCACCCCAGCCTCTTAAATCAGATCCAATCGAAGTCCAAAAGGAAATAGACTATTGGCGCACTCTAAATCAAGAAGCTGAGATTTACCAAAGTAAGGCTGAAACTATGCCTGAAATACCACTTAAAAGGAAGTGGCTTCTATGGTAAACTTAACTCATAAATCTATGCCAAAGATATCCTGCCTAATCCCGGCTTATAATGAAGCGCATCGCATTTCTGATACGATACTAAGCGCAGTATCATGGGCAGACCAAATCATCGTAATCAACAAATCTTCTACAGACAACACTGCCAATGTAGCTCAATCATGCTCCGAAAAAGTAAAAATCATCAATCGTGCATACTCACCCAAAGGCGATGACAATTTTTTAGAATATATAGAATACCCAGAAAACGATTGGATATTCATTCTCACATGCTCCGAAATCCCAACTAGAAAGCTTATTCACAGTATTGTAAGATTACTCAATAAAAATGAAAAAAATATAGACCTTGTATATATTCCTCGTAGAATGTATTCACTAGGCATAAATCAGTATGGAAGTCCCTGGTATGTAAGCTATTATCCGTTTCTTTTTCACCGACGGCGTGTCAAGGTTCAAAACACAATTCACGATAATATCCGTCCTACTGATTCCTCTCGAACAGTAAGAATCCCTTATTCTGAAGATTGCTGTGTCTATCATTTTACCCATCCTTGTGTGCAAGATTATATACACTCAACCCTCACTTATGCACTAATCGAGGCCAAACAAACTCCTGATGAGCTTGTAAGTAAAAAAATAATCCATTCATTTAAGAATATACAAAAGGCTGCCACATCTATTGCACAAATAAAGGGCGATTGGATACCCGCCTTTTCGGCATGGACAATATACTGGCTGATTACAGTTTTATGCCTATGGGAGAAAACAAGAACCGATAATGTTTCCTCTTTCTATAAAGCTTCAAGAAAAACTTTATTGGAAAATGAATGGACAAATCCTACACTATCACAATCTTATTATTACTCATCTCTACAACTTCCGGTATCACCCTCAAAATTTAAGTTATGGCAACGCTTCCTGGTGGCTATTTTAACTATACCCTATTTTATATCGAAAATCTCATTCATATTTGCTCGCCCTTTCTACAAGAAAAATTTGTCCTCAAGTTAATCTTTCCTAAATTCAGCTAACATGCTATCAAGAATTGAATCAAAGCCCTTAGAGAGCACCATCTCCGTCCAGAATCAGACGGTTTCTGCAACGGTTGCGTTTTGGATAGCGGGGGTCAGTTTTTCAGTAGTCGGTTATCTTTGGTGGAAGGTGTCTGTGGATGGGATTGTGCCAAGTAGTTTTTTTTATTGCACATGGTTGATGGGGGCCGTGGTGGTGGCGGGGATATTTTGGGTTTTCATTCGCCCGCGATACGGCTGGAGCTGG
>JANWVL010000128.1 GCA_025056655.1 Candidatus Methylacidiphilales bacterium | reverse complement strand
GTCGGCTGGAAATGGTCACCTGCGCTTGAATCTCGGCTTTACATTTATGCTGCGCATTCCGATTCATACTTGCCCGGTAGCCTCACGAAGCAGCGGCTCAACAGCAACCCACGCGCTGCTGATCCGGCAAACGTGGTGCGGATAGACAAGCGCGACTTCGATTATTTTCGCGTTGGGCTTCGCAATGTATTTCAGCAAGACGACCACCTCATCGAGGCGGCATTTTCCTGGGCTTACAAAGATCTTGACCATCCGATCTTCAATATCCTGACGCCCACCTTCGCTACAGGGCCTGGGACGATTGATCTTCAATCAAACAATTATCTTGCTGATCTGCGCTACACCTATAGTGGTGACGTCTTCAGCCGGCGGAATCGTCTGACTGTAGGCTTCAACTTTGCTTATGCAGTGGGGGAAGATAGCCGTTTTGAAAACCTCCCTTTTACAGAAGTGCGTGGGCGGCGCTTTGCTGATGGCACAGAGAAATCGCAAAATCTTGAGGTGTATTTTGAGAACGAGCATGCTCTTTTTCCGAAGCTGGCGTTGATTGCTGGGTTTCAGGCTGTGGAAGCCGAGCGCAATTTCACGGATCACTATCTCTTGGATGGCAATGGATCTCGGGATCAGACTTATTCGGCTATCTGTCCAAAGGTTGGCTTGCGCTACGATTTTCTGGACACAGCGTCGGCTTTTATTAATTTTTCGCGCTCCTTTGAACCACCAAGTTTTGGTGAGATAAAAGTATTTCGTCCGTCTGCAGGGCCGCCTGTTTTTCCGCGCCGGATGCCGATTATCACGACGCAACCGTTGGCCGAACAGACCGCTTGGACGTTGGAGGTTGGCACCCGGGGTGAATATAAATTTTTGTCTTGGGATCTGGCTTGGTATCATTCTTGGGTTGAAAATGAACTGTTGGCTTTGAACGACTCGGCTGGGAATCCGCTTGGCACCATCAATGCTGACAAGACGATCCATCATGGGGTTGAGTTTGGACTTCAAGCTCGTCTCTGGCAAAACTTGCTCGACACCCCTGCCGAAGCAGATGCGTCGCCGAAAGATCAACTGGTTTTGCGGCAGTTGTATCTTTTCCAGCACTTCGCCTTCGACAACGATCGTGTCTATGGAGATAGAAGGCTGGCTGGCTTGCCGCGGCATTTCTATCGTGCCGAGCTGCAATATGAGCATTCGTGCGGGTTCTATATTGGGCCGACGTTTGAATGGTCTCCGGAGAAGTATCCGATCGATCATGCAAACACTTTCTACGCAGATGCGCATTTTCTGATTGGAGCGAAGGTGGGTTATCGCACACAAAAAGGGCTCAATTTTTTTGCTGAGGCTCGTAATCTGTTTGATGAGACGTATGCGGCTGCTACGGGGGTGATTGCTGATGCGAAAGGGGTCGACAGCGCAGCTTTTTTGCCAGGCGACGGCCGCACGTTTTATGCAGGCATTGAATACAAATGGTAAACTTCTCATGAGATTGGATGAGGGAGGTTGAAAATATGAAACATCTTACGGTTCTTTTGTTTCTTATCTTCATCGGCACGCTGACGAGTGCCTGTGCTTGTGCGTTTCATAGCGAAAAAGCGATCTCCACACGTGAAGCTGCTAAGCGGATTGGCGAAGAGGTGAACGTCACGGGCAAAGTCACCCAAGCCTTTGTTTGTAAGGGGAGTCCCGGTCGTCCATGGAAACTGATTCTCGACGAGCCGGAGTCGCCCTTTGTGGTGATGATTCCGCGTGAGTATTTGAAAAAATGGGAGAACCGCGATGTGAAGAAGCGTTTCCTTGGCCAGAAAATCATTGCTCGTGGGACGGTGAATCGTTACCGGGGCCGTCCTGAGATCACCGTAGCGCGGCATTTTTGGATTCTCACTACAAAGGAGATGCAGGAGCTGCTTGCAAAATATAAGGGCAAGAAGTATGAGCATAAAGTGGGCGCGAAAGATGAAGATGGAGGAGAGAAGTGACGACGGCCGCAGGTTTTAATTCATTGACGTATCGTTGAGGCAGCGTAGAAAAAGCCCTGCATGGCCGAGGCAGCAATTAGGTTTGATCGGGTGACGCGGCGATTTGGGAGGCTGGCGGCCGTGCAGGGGCTGACCTTGGAAATTCCGCGAGGCTCGATTTATGCGCTTCTGGGGCCGAACGGCTCGGGTAAGACGACCATTATCAAGATGGTGGTGAATCTTCTTTGCCCGAGTGAAGGGAGGATATGCGTTTTGGGGACGGACTCAAAAAGCCTTTTTGCGGGTGATTTTGAGCGGATCGGCTATGTATCGGAGAATCAAGAGATCCCGGAATGGATGACGGCGCGGGAATACTGGGATTTTCTCAGGCCATTTTATTCTCGCTGGGATGAGGTCTATGTCGAGGCGCTGGCGCGCCAGATGGATGTGCCCTTGCACACGGCGATCAAGCGCCTATCGCGTGGAATGAGAGGAAAGGTGAGTTTGATTTCTTCGATCGCTTATCGGCCTGAACTTTTAATACTTGACGAACCTTTCAGCGGGCTTGATCCCCTCGTGCGGGATGAAGTGGTGGAGTCTCTTTTGGCGGCAACGCGCGAGCATCGATGGACGATTTTTATTTCTTCGCATGATATTGATGAGGTGGATCGGTTTGCCACGCATGTGGGGATTTTAGATGAAGGGCGGCTCGTGGTGGGCGGGACGAAGGAGGAGGTGAAAGCTCAAATGCCTGAGGCGACTTTGAAAGAAATTTTTCTCAAGCATGCCCGCACTTTCCGCGATGCGAAACGGAATAAACGCTTATGAATTTGCAGTGGCATCTGATCAAGAAGGACGTTCGTCGTCTATGGGTTTTGTTGGCGACATGGCTACTTGTGGGGCTAATGCAGTTGGGTATTTTTGTTTATCTCGGAGGGACGATTGGAGAGAGCGTTGCAGCGGGGCAACTTGTGAAGATCGGGATTCAAATGTTGTCGGGTCTGCAGTTATTTATGATTTTCGTTATTGTGCCGTTGGTTATCCAACAGGAGAATGCGTGGGGGACGACGGCCTACTGGATGACGCGACCGATTTCGCCGAGGCTGATTCTTTGGGCAAAGATGGCGCTGTTTGCGGTGGTGTTTGGGGTATGGCCGTCGTTGGTGGAGACGGTGGCCTATCTTTATTGTGGGATCTCGCCGAATAAGCTTGCGTGGGTGTGGGGGGAAGTGTTTATCACCAATGCGAGCGGGGTGCTGGGCGCGGCTGTGGTAGCGGCGGTTGCGGCTAATTTTGGGCAGTATGTGATTTTTGGAGTGGTGATTTTCGTGGTGATGCTGTTGGTGGGGTTTGGGCTGCAGGCTGTGGATCTTTTGTCGGGAGATTTTTGGAAGGAGATAAATCGTCCTCATGGAGCGGAGGCGAGTGTAGAGATCGTGGTGACGATACTGAGTATCGGAGTCTATGGTGGGTTGTTGGTATTGCTGTATTTAAGGCGAACGCGAGTGAGCGGTTGGATACGCGGAGCGGTGCTAGGGGGGATTATGTTGGTGTATGGGGGGCAGGTGGGGCTGGAGCGTATGGGGTTGACATTTTTTGCTCAAAAGCCGGGGACGGTGCCGGCAGGCTGGGCGGGGTTGCCGGAAGAAATTGAGCTTCGGGGATATGGGGCAAGTGTGAGGGATGAGGTATCGTTGACGAGGAGGAAAGGGGAACTGAGGAAGCTTGTGTCGGCGATTATTACCACGCCTAACTTGCCGCGGGAGTATGTGATGAGGGTTCGCGAGGCGAGAGGGTTTTTAATTATGCCGGGTGGGGAGAGAATTGAGTCGGATTGGGTTCGGACAAGTTTTACGTTGAACGAGAAGCGACGGGAAGAGGCGATGGCGCTTCAACTGGGGGATGTGGAGATCCTCTCGGAGGAGCGGTATGGTTACCAGGATGTAGATTTGGTGCGGCTTCCGGTGGCTAAAGTGACGGAGTATGCAAACAAGAGAGTGCAGTATGAGGTGGTGCTGCGGTTTGATCTTTATGGATATGAAAAAGTGGCGGAGTTGCCGTTGGAGTTGGGCGCTAGGGCGAAGGTGGGGGACACATTCATCACTATACAAAATGTGGTGCGCGATACGGGAGTGTGTGGGCTCCAGATGCTGGAGGTGACCCCGACGCTACTTTTTGATGGGCGGCGGGAGTCGTGGAGGGATTTTTTGGAGGAGATGCCGTTTTATTTTGCACTTTGGAACCCGGTGAGAGGAGAGGTTTTTTTCGCGGAGAGTAATTTTCAGATTGATCCGTTTCAACATCCTCGGCTGAGGATTGAACAGAGGAATTATCAGTTTAAGGATGAAAGGGGCACACTTCTTACAAAGGCGTGGATGGAGGAGGCGCGTGTAGTGGTCTTTCGGACGGTGTGGCTAGGCCGTAAGGAGGGGGAGTTGAGGGCAAGCGCGGTTTTGGGGGAGAGGGAGTGGCCGGATGCGGCTGATATGGAGCCACCGGTGACTGGGGGAGAATTGCGGGCTGTGCGGGAGCCGGCGCAATGGGACGATAGAACGGAGGTGTGGCGGTATGTGCATAAGATTTATCGTCGGCTGGAACGAGGTGTGGATAAGGATGTCGGGGATTTGCCGGTGGAGCTTTTGAAGCGGGTGGGGAGGGAGAATTTGGATATTGTTATCCAGGCGACTCAAAAGCACCGAAGAGCCGAGCCGTGGGCGCGGAGGGTGGTGGAGGTTTTGGCGACGGATGAGGATCGGGGACTGATCGTGGGCGAGTTGAAGAATCACAGTTGGTTGATCCATGTGGTGAAAGATCGAGGTTGGGCGCATGCGGCGCGGGATGTGCTATTGGAGGGGATCCGCGGGGATTGTCCCTGTCGGCTGGGGGTGTGGCTGGAGACGCTAGTGTCGCTGCGGGATCCGAGCACGTATGAGGATGTGTTGAAGTTTTTTGTGAAGCATGGGGATGGGGAAAGTTATCGGATTTTGAGAGCCGTGCCTGAGATTGGATTGAGAGAGGAGCATGTGCGAGAGGCTTGGGAGAAGGCGTGGGGGGAGAAGCACCTGAAACGTTGTCGTTCGTTGCTTCCAGTGGCGCTTGAATACGGGTTTCCGACGGCAATTGACGCTCTGACAGAGCATTTTCTGGAGGCCCAGGGAAGGGTGGATTCAGGCTGGTTTGAGGAGATACGTGGGTATTTTGAATTTGAAGGAGGTGAGGAGGAATTTGGGCGATTGCTTAGGGAGCAACGGGAGCGACTGAGGTATGAGCCAGAGAGGAAGAAGTGGGTGAGGGAGAATTAAAGGTGTGAGTTTTTTAAAAAAAGGTGTAAAAATTTTTGTAAAAATCACTTCTTGGTGCGGGCGTGAGGAAAAAAGCCGAGAGTTTAAAATTTGTAACCTGATTGTATTCAGAAACTAACGGAGATTGAAGATTTATTAAAAAAAAAATAAAAAATTTGTTGACAAAAAATTCAAGATTGTGCATAAAAGCGCACGAACAACCATAAAACCATATGAAAAACCTACTAAAAACACTACCGATAGTCGTAGCGTTAGGGCTGGCGTCAGTTTCTAATGCGCAAATCACATATAATGGAAACGGAAATAATGGGTTTGGAGGGCCGATTGGAAACGCAATTCTGAGTATAATCGACGATGGTACAACAGTGACTTTTAATCTCTCAAATCCTGGAGGTATTCCATTTTCTGGTAACGATGCATTCGTGTTGTATCTAGACACAGTGGCAGGTGGCTTAAATTCAACAG
>JANWVL010000127.1 GCA_025056655.1 Candidatus Methylacidiphilales bacterium | reverse complement strand
TTGAGCTGCTTTGACCCTCTCATCTTTGTTGTTCGAATTCCAAATGTTGTCTCCTCCCCATCTAAACTCTTCTCCTGCATTAACTCCATCCCATACATCATTTACCCCCTGAGACCTTAATTCATTGGCTAGACTACTATTCACATTTATCCATTCTGCTGATTTGTCATAAGTCCCATGAAGAATAATGGTTAATCTCCCACTCGGATCCACGCCATTCACCGGATCATTATTCGCGTAACTGTAGAGGCTTATATCTGAGGCGTGGCCTAGGGGATCGGCGGAGAGGAAGCGCGCGGTGGGATAATGATACAGCCTTGCGCCCATGTGAATCACATCGCCTTCCGTGCGATACCCCCGCCAGCCGCTGGCTTCATGCAAGCCCACACCCTCCCCAAGCCGCTTCTTTACTGCTTCGCGCGAGGGGCCGTAACCTAGATAACGTGTCTCTTTCCACGTCATCACGTTGTTATAAACATACCCCACGCTATGTCCATACGCATCATTCACGTTCCACCTTGCCACCGCACTCCCTCCCGTCCCCCTTCCTTCCTCGATCCAGCCCGACATAGGTTTAAAATTCATTACTCTTTCTTTGAGATCTTCCCATCTGAAGTAGCAGTGCTCTTACCGCTACAAATATCACGCCGATTATTGGACCTGTAAGAGCCATATATATATAGGCTTTAACTTCATTAAGAAGGGTATATACTTTAAACTTATTATCCTTATCTATTTTGTCATAGCATTCTTTTGGGTATTCTATATATGGTGGAAGACTCTGAATTATCGAGATCATCACGATGCAACAAATCGAAGCTAAATAATGAACTTCAGAAGGCAGAAAACTATTAAGCTTGTCTCCACCCCCCAATGGGACAAATAAAACTCTACATGACATAAAAAAACAATATGAAAAATAATGATGTCGATATAATAAACCTTCGTAACATATTACTGTTATTTATGATTATTGTTATTGTTCTGCCCTATCAGAAAATTAGAGTAAAAATAACTTGTTGAGCTACTTGTAAGCAAACCGTGCTGATTCACTCCTAAAATAGAGGTTCCACTTATCCCTGTAAGATTCATATTCACTAATTTTGTTGACGAAGGAATTCCATTCGGATTCGGTGTCGAGGATAAATATCCTGATGTTCCAAATACTGCAAGGCCAGTTTGCACTTTATCATTATTGTCATAGACATTTACCCAAGTATTTACTCCTCCATCTTTAGGTGCATATGGATATGCTAAAGAATTGAATAGATTTATCGCTGCTTGAGGTGTGTTTGATGTATAAGTGCCAGATTCAGATTGGCTATAATGTGATATAGAGTTTCCAATTGGAATAGTCTCATGGGGTGTTCCTAGTGTTATCAACGTATTGATTTTCAATCCATATTGCGTCGCCATGGTTGCCACATTGCCACCATGACTATGAGCTACTACATTTATTGGTTCATTCCCAGTAGGATCATTTTTTGCACGCCATTCATTAACCCATTTGACTAACTCTTGAGCTGCTTTGACCCTCTCATCTTTGTTGTTCGAATTCCAAATGTTGTCTCCTCCCCATCTAAACTCTTCTCCTGCATTAACTCCATCCCATACATCATTTACCCCCTGAGACCTTAATTCATTGGCTAGACTACTATT
>JANWVL010000126.1 GCA_025056655.1 Candidatus Methylacidiphilales bacterium | reverse complement strand
AGTATTTCCGGAGGACATCTCAACCCTGCCGTCAGTTTTGGCGCGTGGCTGGGAGGAAAATTATCGTTCTTCGGAATGCTCAAATACTGGGTAGCCCAGCTCGCAGGAAGCGCTCTGGCTGCCACACTGGCTCTTGTGCTCTACGGAAACGAAGCTTTGATCCACGGCACTCCTAAACTCGATTTTGATTTAGAATGGGCTTTTCTCCGAGGAGTAACCCTGGAAGCTATCGCTACATTCTTTTTGGTGTTCGTCGTATTTGGCACAGGCATAGATCCTCGTGGACCCAAGATCGGTGGTTTGGCCATCGGTTTCACGGTCACGATAGGGATTTTGGCCATCGGCCCACAGACCGGTGGAGCACTGAATCCCGCTAGGATGATCGGGCCTTGGCTTGTGAGTGGTGGGCTTTTCGGAGAAAACGGATGGATTCAAGCGATCGCGTATTGGATCGGTCCGCTTCTCGGTGGTGGAGTGGCTGCTTGGACCTATTCGCGTTTCCTCATGCAGCGCTGATGCTTTCACTTAGAAAGTGATATGCTATGTCCCATACACAACGCCGCTCTTCATTTCGTCGGTCATCGCGTTCAAGTACCCGTGGGGCACGCCCCAGCGGTTCAAGATCCCGAGAGGCCTCATCAGATGGAGAACATGAACGTCGTCATCGTTCTCGTTCATCCAAACCTAGTCTCTGGAGTCGGATACTAAGCTTTTTAGGGATACGTTCGGAGAAAACCGCTAAATCGAGTGGACGTTCCCGGACACGTTCGGCTTCTTCTGCAAGCAGCTTAGCTTCGCGTGCTGAGCCAGAACCTTTCAATCCAGAGTCGATCACCACGCCGCGTCTTTATGTAGGAAACTTGTCATATGATACCACTGAGAGCGATCTTTACGATGTCTTTACACGTTATGGTGTGGTGAAAAACGTCGAGATAATCATGGATCGCCGCACCCATCGCTCTAAGGGGTTCGGTTTTGTAGAGATGGAAACGCTTTCAGCCGCCCGCCAAGCTGCTGAAGCCTTACACCGCACGGAATTTATGGGGCGGACGATTGTGGTCAGCAGTGCCAAGAGTGATCCAGCGCTTCAGGCAGCAGAAGCAGATCAAGAGAAGAGTGTTTCAGTGGAGAATCCTTCTCAGGTTTCAACGGGTAACTCTACATCCGCTGAAACTCCCTCCACGGATTCTTCATCAGGCAGTTCTTCTGAAGACGATCCACAGGGATCTCCGGCAGCTAACTAATTTCACGGTAAAGCGTAGCTCTCATCGACCACACGACCGGTGAGGGGATGATAGATTTGTTCAATTATCCCCTCACCGATTTGTATACGGAAACGAAAAGGCGTTGAGAGCCCCTCTGGGTAAAAATAGACAACGTGTCGAGCTACCTTCTTCCACTGTTTCTCTGGCCAAATCATGAGCTCACACAGTGCATCCTTTGCCCAATAGTGTGTCATGATGGGATCAAGATCTCCTTCGAGGTCTTCTTTAGCCTCAACTAAGTCAAATCCCCTGGGATTAAAAACAATAGCGTAGGTTTTTTGCTCACTGGTTGCCATAGTCCTCGCGCGCACGCAATACTCCTCAAGAGCCCGAGTAGTCACACGTAACTGTTCTTCTAAGTAAATCCCAGACACAACTGGCACCGATATCCCAATAATTAGTGATACCACAAAAATTGCGATGATAATCTCAAGGAGCGTAAAGCCTCGTCTCAATCCATCGCAATCCAAACAAGGCATATCTCAAAATACGTCTGCGCACGGCTTCAGAAAAGCTAATTCCTGCATCGCAAGCCGGGCGGATGAGGATCGAAAAACAATCAGCCACAAAGCTAAGTTTCACCTTTGCGAGCTCATGGAAGCGGGCTACATTAAGAACTAAATTTCAAAAGATTATGGTTCATGGTCGTGAAATTGCCTATAACTCCAAAGTCGAAGGAAACGTCGTCATCACAAAGCTAGAAGCCGCAATAAACTGGATGCGAAAAAACTCTCTCTGGCCTATGCCGATGGGACTAGCCTGTTGCGCCATCGAGCTGATGGCGGCTGCTTCATCACGTTTCGATATTGCGCGATTCGGCGCCGAGGTGATGCGGTTTTCACCCCGACAATCCGATCTGCTCATCGTAGCTGGCACCGTCACCTACAAAATGGCATACTCAGTGAAAAGAATTTACGAGCAAATGCCTGATCCTAAGTGGGTGATTGCGATGGGAGCTTGCGCAAGCAGCGGTGGGATGTATCGCAGCTATGCAGTGCTCCAAGGAATCGATCAATTACTTCCCGTAGATATTTATATTTCTGGATGCCCCCCCCGCCCAGAAGCTCTGCTCGAGGGATTGATGCGCCTCCAACAGAAAATCGATACAGAGCCTTCCTTACGCCGCCTAAAACAACCCCCAGCCGTTATTGAAGCTTAATTTCTTTCTAATCCTTCCAGCTAGACCAACACTATGAACCTTGAGTATGCTTTGAAACTTCTCGCCGTCAGATTCGGAGATAAACTCGAAAAACCCACAACTTTCCGTGGTGAATACACCATACGCGTCAAAAACGCTGAAGATCTGCCAGAAGTTGCTTTATATCTCAAAAAAGACATTGGATGCGCTTATCTCCTGGACATCACGAGCATAGATCACTATGGGTCGGAGCCGCGCTTTGAAATTGTCTATGAATTTTATCACCTCGATGCTGGCTTTCATTTGCGCATCAAAACAAGCGTTCCCGAAGAGAAAGCTGAACTCCCTTCTATCACCTCAATTTATGCAACAGCCGATTGGCACGAGCGTGAAATCTATGACATGATGGGGATACGTTTCCGTGGTCACCCCGACTTGCGTCGAATCTTAATGTGGGAAGGTTATCCCTACTATCCACTCCGCAAAGATTTTCCCCTTGAAGGGAAAAGTAGTGACGAGGGAGAGATCGCATTCAGCCGCCCTGCGCCAATGGCTGGCGGGCCTTTCGTCACCCGCCCTGAATCACATAGCCACGACCGTGAACCTCGTGCAAACCCGGCCTTTTAATCTACCCGATCACAAATAACCTTAAGCACCCAAAACAACATGCCTACACAAACTATCGAATTCGTAGCCGGCGACAGCCTAGCTGCTGGCCAAAAAGCCCTAGAGCAAGCACAATCCGAGGATGCTATCAACAGCAAGCTCGTATTAAACATGGGACCTTCTCACCCGAGCACCCATGGCGTCTTGAGAATTGAGCTTGAGCTTGACGGAGAAATTATCACCAAAGCCACGCCGGACATAGGATATTTGCATCGCGGCGACGAAAAAATCGCCGAAAATATGCACTATAACCAGTTCATCCCCTACACCGATCGGCTTGATTACCTCGCGCCATTAGCCAACAACGTCGCCTACGCTTGCGCTGTGGAGAAACTCATGGGTATGGAAATTACTCCACGCTGCGCAGCTATTCGCGTAGTGTGTTGTGAACTCGCCCGCATTTCTGCCCACTTACTCGGTCTAGGCGCTTTTGCTATGGATTGTGGGGCGATGACAATCTTTCTCTACACCTTTACCGAGAGAGAAAAAATCTACAACCTCATTGAAGCCCTCACCGGCGCTCGTTTTACCACGACCTACACCCGCATCGGAGGATTAGCTCGAGATATACCCGAGGGTTGGAAATCAGAAGTGATCAAATTTGTGGATCAATTCCTGCCGGCCGTTGATGAGATTGATAAGCTTCTTACGCGTAACCCGATTTTTATAAACCGCACCAAAGATATAGGCGTCATCAGCAAAGAAGATGCGATGAATTATGGGTTAACTGGCCCAAACGCTCGTGGTAGTGGTGTAGATTACGACCTGCGCAAGAAACACCCTTACATCGGTTACGAAAAATACGACTTTGAAGTGCCGCTAGGATCCGTTGGAGATTGTTACGACCGATACCTTGTGCGCCTAGAGGAAATGCGGCAGTCATGCCATATCATCCATCAAGCCATCGATACAATGCCCGATGGCCCGATTAATATTTGCGACGACAAAAACGTCTTGCCCCAAAAAGATGCGGTGCTGACTAAAATGGAGGAATTGATTCACCAATTCATGATAGTCACCCAAGGGATCAACGCACCCAAGGGCGAAATCTACTTCGGAGCTGAAAATCCAAAGGGCGAACTCGGTTTTTACATTTACAGCAAAGGCGGAGGCGTCCCTTATCGTCTGAAAATTCGCGCGCCATCTTTTGTTAATCTCTCTATTTTGCCCAAAATTCTGCCTGGTTGCATGATGTCAGACGTCGTTGCCATCCTTGGTAGCCTTGACTTCGTGATGGGCGAATGTGACCGCTAATGCTTGAGGTGGAGCGATGCCGACAGCTCAATGGCTGCTGGTCGACGTTAGCAATTCATACACAAAATGGTGTTGGGCTTCGCCTAGCCGGATGCAAGCTGTCAAGCGAGTCGCCACTTCGAAAATCAACCCCTCTTGGTTTCAAGATAATATATGGAATAAGCATCCCCCCACATGTGTTTATTTGAGCAGCGTAGTGCCAAGTGTGACCGATATATTTAAAAGGCAGCTCCAGGTTCATGGCACAGCTTTGAGGTTGCTACACGGCAGAGCAGCTTTACCGATTTCACTCGAATATCCTCGGCCTGAAACAATCGGCGCTGATCGTTTGGCGAATGCTATTGGTGCTCAAGATAAATATGGTGCGCCAGCAATCGTAGTAGACTTTGGCACGGCTGTGACCTTTGATATTATCAATGCGGATGGGGCTTATTGTGGTGGTGTGATAGCTCCGGGGCTGAGTCTGATGACTGAGTATCTCCACGAAAAGACGGCTCTATTGCCATTGATCCAGCTACGACGACCGCATCGCACTGTCGGTAAAAGCACAGCAGGGGCAATTCGCGCTGGAGCTTATTGGGGCTACAGTGGATTGGTTAAAGAAATCTTAGCACGTGTGGTGAAGGAGCAACACATGCGGAGTCCCACTATAGTTGCAACGGGAGGGGATGCTGCTTTTATCATTCAAGCGCTTGAACAAAAGGTCATTCACGATCCGACGTTAACACTTCACGGCTTGTGGAGATGGGGGGTGTTTCTGCAAAGTTGTTCGCACTAGTAGGCGAGCTGTAAATAAAAATCTTTGATGTGTATTGGGAAAATGTCCCTTGGATCACGTCGTCGTATTTCAAAGAGAATTGAGTTTTCGCCAGAGTCAAGAAGCTTCGGGTCAATATAGATTGTGCCTTGCCGCCATCCTGCAAAATAAGCTTGTCTGTTGGGTCTTTCGAAAATGCCGCTTGTCGCTAGTGAGGGCACTTCGATGTTTAAGATGCCTGCATATTGGTCGTTAACCCAAACCCCGATGCGATCAAGAAGTGCTGGACCAATAATTTGGGTTTGTATACGAGCATGCAACGGCTGTTTTTCTAAAGTTACGAAGAATCTTACACCTTCGTCTATGCGCGCATAAGTTTCTATAACCGCCGCATTAATAACCCTGCCTTGCCAATAATCTACGGTTGGCTGTTGAGGCTCTCCTGAAAGGTCATGTTGGGAATAGGTTTTGTTATTTGAATCCACTAAAAGAAGCTTGGGTTCTGATGGATGCTCTTCAGGAATGATGTGGATCGTCTCAGCGCTTACCCATTGGAACTGCACTTTGATGAGGGCATCTATGTTTTCCTGAGCTTCAAAAATCAGCGTGTTTGTATTTGTAATGCGATCAGAGGAGATCAGAAAAGAACGTTGGTTTGGCACACCAGTCCCCTCGAAGAGATTTTCTGAGAGGAGATAGTTTTGGCCAGCATCCGTTTCCCAACTCGCTTTTAGATACCCATTTGCTCGATCCCGAAAGAAAACTGTAATGAAAAGAGCTTGGGTGTTGTTGGCTCTAGGAGCGTTAATCTGAAATTGCAGAAAATTCTGAGCATCACCTTCAGGAATGGGCAAGATAGAAATCCAGTTAGGCAAGTTGTTGTTAGAGTCAAATGGCGCACGGACTGTTGCATCCGACGATGCAACAAGTGCGCATGGCGCAATTACCGATACTGCCGAGGCTACTATCAGTAAGAAAGATAAAGATATTTTTACACGCAGCATCTTAAAATACCAAATACAACCGATATTTTTAATGTCAAAAATAGATGTTAGTTAGCAAAACTTCATCTCTAACGGATGTAGAATTTCTCGGTCTTCCACTGTTTGTTAACTCGAAGCGTCTGAAACCATCCTGAGCGATCATGCATGGGGACCCAGCGGCGTTCCTCCGAGCGATAATGCCAATCTTTATCTACTAGAAAATAAACTTGTCGCCCTTCTATTTCTAGCACGTTGCAGATTTCTTCGTTGTGGTAATTTTGAGTGTCGTAATCCGTTATATCCACTTGTGTCATTTCCGATAAAACGTGATAGAGGTCTCTTAACAAAGCATCCTGCTCAGCCGTCAAATCCTTAACTGTGAGTCCGATCCGACGAGCTTCTCGTGCTGTGATCGGATAAGAATGCGATGGATATTCATAATTAAGCGCATAGCTAATCCGATCGGCTTTAGCCGTATCGTCCATGTGGTAACTCAATAGTTCTTTGCAAATCCTCATTGAAAGAGAGCTTGAGCGATCTAACGCCCCGAGCACAAGGGGGTGCAGATATTTGTAAATTTCAGGAAATGGATTGCTGGCTAGTTTTTGTTCCCTCCACATCCGTAAAATTCTCATAACCTCATCTTGGCTTACAGAGACGAGATTGTTGTGATGGTCCACTGGAGACAGATCGTGTTTTAAAGAAGTGTCTACTGCCGTCAGATAAGAGGTCGGTCCCATATAGATTTCATTAGCGCCGAGAGCCACCATCGTCGCTGCCGACGCGCACTCAAAAGGCGCCAGTAGAGTAATGTGAGAAAAACGCTGTCGAAGCAAATGGACTAACCGTAACGCTGCTTCTGGATTGCCACCATCCGATTTGAGGAAGAGTGCAACTCTCCCAGCACTTTTCCAGTCGACGAGTAATCTGGACATCGCCACAACATCATTATGGCAAATTGAGCCGCCTGACGATGTCCAATAAATCAAGAGTGGCAGTTCAAATACGGCCTGAATTTTTCGAATCAGGTGTTGCGTTTTATCGATATGTTGTAATGCTCGGTGAGTCTTGGGACGAGTCTTGCGCGACACCTCAGCACGTGAAGCTCTCGGGAGAGATTTAGGCATAATGTCTTAATCAGGTCGTCTTTCAGAGATAGCGGAAATAATGTTTTCTATAACTTTATCTTTAGGTAATGCCCCCTGTGGACCTTTCCCGCGGAGTCGCACCGAGACTTTTCCTTCCGCAAGATCACGCGGTCCTATGATTAGCATTGTGTGGACGTGCGCTTTTTCCGCATTGGCAATTTTAGCCTTGATCGGATCACTAGAGTAATCTCCGCGGACCCGCACCAATTCTTGAATCAGGATCGATTCAATTCCACGCGCATATTGAAGTAGCGGCTCTTCCACCCCAATTGTCAATATTCTCACTTGCTCAGGGGATAACCACAAAGGAAAATTCCCAGCGTAATGTTCAATTAAAAAACCAATGAATCGCTCGTGCGTCCCAAGCGGTGCACGATGGATACAGAGAGGAGTCTTCTCAGTATTGTCGCGATCCCGATAGGTCAAGCCAAAACGCTTTGGAACAGCAAAGTCCACTTGGTTAGTCGCTATTGTGAATTCACGCCCAACCGCGCTCCAGACTTGAACGTCAATTTTGGGTCCGTAGAAAGCTGCTTCATTAGGGACCTCAACAAAGGGAATTCCACTATCTATTAAGACCTGCCTGACCATTGCTTCAGTCTTCAACCAAAGTTCCGGCTCATTCACATATTTTTGCCCCAATTTTGTTGGGTCGTGAGTTGAGAAGCGCATCACATATTTTTGGAATCCAAAAATTTTAAAGTAGTGGAGATACATCTCATTCACCGCCCGAAATTCCTCTGCAAACTGCTCCTCAGTGCAATAAATGTGGGCGTCGTTCATGTTCAATGACCGCACACGCATCAGGCCAAAAAGTTCCCCACTTTGCTCGTAACGATAACAACATCCATATTCAGCTAAGCGTAAAGGGAGATCACGATAACTCCTCGGCTGAGCAGCAAAAATCCGATGATGATGAGGACAGTTCATGGCTTTCAAATAATATCGCTCGGTCGCTTTCTCTGCCTTATCCGTATTTCCTAAGGTTTGCTCAGATCCTTCACTTACGACGATCGGCGGAAACATACTATCCGCGTAGTATGGGAGATGCCCGGAAGTTACATACATCTTCTCTCGCGCGATGTGTGGCGTGCGCACCCTTTGATAACCCGATCGAAATTCTGTTTCCTTAGCTAATTTTTCAAGTTCTTCCACTAGCACTGTGCCATTCGGCAACCAAAGAGGAAGCCCCGCTCCCACATACTCAGCATCGATAACATAAAGAGAAAGCTCTGCACCAAGACGACGATGGTCACGTTTCTTCGCCTCCTCGATCATCGCAAAATAGGCATCTAACTCTGCCTTTGTTTTAAATGCTGTGCCGTAGATCCTTTGCAGTTGGGGATTGCGCTCGTCCCCTTTGTAATAAGCGCTTGCGACCGAGGTCAACTTGAAAGCTCCGATTTCCCCAGTCCGCATCACATGAGGTCCAGCACAGAGATCTATAAAATCGCCATTTCGGTAATACGTGATCACCTCTCCCTCAGGAATTTGTTGAATCAGGTCAAGCTTATACTTCGACGGTTGTCCTTCACGAACGGATAAACTGCCTAATCGTCCAGACATTGCGTCAGTAATAGCTTGTTCACGACTCACTTCGATTCTCTCAAAAGGATGATTAGCCCTGATCTCTTTCTTCATCTCTGCCTCGATCGCGGGAAAATCCTCCGGGGTAATCCGATGTGAACATTCCAAATCATAGTAAAATCCATTCTCTACCGGTGGTCCATAAGCGAATTGCGCATCCGGCCAAAGCCTTGATATAGCTGTCGCCATGACGTGTGCGCATGAATGGCGAATTCTCTCAAGCTCTGTCATTCTAGAATCATTCTCAAGCGATTGATGTGCCATATGTCCTAAAAAAACCAAACTATACACTACTTTCCCTTAGCTTAAACTAACGAACTATAAGCTGGTGCCAAAGATAAAAAGCTTGTGCCCTGCTCTCTACTAGCAAAATTTCAACCCATGAGTTGGCTATCCGAGAACGAATGGCGAGCCACACAAGCCGTTGCACCGTGGTTCATCTTTCTATTTCTCAGTGCGATTTTACTCTTTCTCATCACTGCAAAACCATGGACAGCCTTACTAAAGAGCTTGAAATGTGAGGGAGGAAAAGTCACACCTCTATCGCGACCGTTACCCTTTATCTGTGCCATAGGAACTTGGCTAGTAATAGCTCAACTCGAATCCTTTGAGACCACCATAATGTTAATCGGAAGTCTACTCCTAGTCCCCTTGACATTGGGCACGGGGGAAATTCTTCGACTTGGATGGTGGCCCAGCCCCTTGCGTTTTATCTTCCACTATATCCTGCTCGGCCTCGGCACGGTATTCATTCTTTGGCTATTACATGCATCTTTAACTTACCTCTGGTTCCTTGCAAAATGGCCCTTCCACGAACAACCCGCCGTTAAAATTTTCTTACAAACTCAGGGCCTCGTCCCCATCCTTGTCTTTGTCCTTCAAGCTTGCTTTATAGCTCCTCTCATCGAAGAATTTTTCTTCCGAGGCACGTTATACCCGTTACTTAAAACTTTCTCCCATCCCCTCATCGCAGCCTTTGTAACAAGCCTTATATTCGCTTGGATACATTTCTACTGGGTGGGATTTCTGCCACTTTTCTTGTTAGGATTACTTCTTACGGCAGCTTATGAGCGAACCGGTTCCGTGTGGGCCTCGATTGGTATACATATTGGCTTCAACACACTTAACATTATAGCACTATTAATCTTGAAGGCCGGCATTGAGCAACTCTCTTGAACTTTACTACTGTGCCCCCAAATGTCGCCCCAGCCTTTATCTCTGACTCTAAAATTTGCCCATAAGGCTAAAGTTGATCTAACAACCACCTTTACCTGTGGACAATCTTTTGTTTGGACTCCACAGAACGATGGTTCATGGAAGGGCTACATAGATGCATTCCCAACACAAATTCGACAACTAAATCACAACACCTTTATTATACGCACTTCAGCTCCGCGTGAAGTTGTTGAGGACTATTTCCAAGCCCATCAGGATTGGGATAAAATGGTAGCCACATTTCCCTCTGACGATCGTGTCTTAAAGGCTGCGCTAGACTACGCTGGCGGGATGATTCTGCTCAGGCAGCCCCTGTGGGAAACAATCGCCTCATTTATACTCTCCTCTCAAAAACAAATTCCGCACATCTCAACCCTTGTTTCTCGATTGCGTCAACATCTCGGTCAACCCATATCTCCGAAACATTTTTCTTTCCCCACACCCGAGACCCTCGCCCAAACGTCAGAATCAGAATTGCGTGCACTAGGTCTTGGTTTTCGCGCCAAAAGCCTAAGGATAGCCGCTCAACAAATCGCATCAGGAGAGCTCGACCTACGTTCATTAGCATTGCTACCCTACAATCAGGCTCATCAAAGACTTCAACTTCTGCGAGGCGTTGGCCCCAAAATTGCAGATTGCATCTGCCTCTTTGCTTTAGGACACTACGTCGCCTTTCCTCTAGATACCTGGATTCTCCGCCTCGTTCGAAAAATATATCTTCCGCGCAAACAAAAACTTTCACCCGAAGCTATCCAAAAATTCGCCGCCTCACACTTCGGGCCTTATGCAGGCTATGCGCAACAAATCCTCTTTCATTGGATCCGCCACCACTGGCGAAATACCCATCTCAAATCCCCATCAAACCAAAAGACGTTTGCCTCCAAAAACTCCGTCAGATAACGCTCCTGCCCCCTCTCCGAATAGCACCTCTAGGAATACCTAAACCCGAGGCTGTTTATCCTGTTTTAACGGCTCTGCCTGCATCCCCATGACGCTATATCCGCAATCCACGTAAATCGTCTGCCCCGTGATAGCCGCACTTCCGTCTTCAGCCAAAAAAAGGCCCGTAGCACCAAGTTCAGCAAACTCCACATTTCTCCGAAGCGGTGAATTAGCTTCGTAATATTTCAACATCTCCGTAAAGCCGGCTATTCCCCGTGCTGCTAAAGTATTCATCGGCCCCGCACTGATAGCGTTTACACGAATCTTCTGTGGACCTAAATCATAAGCAAGATAACGCACTGTCGCCTCAAGCGAGGCTTTCGCCACCCCCATCACATTATAGTGCGGAATAACCTTTTCAGCACCATAGTAGGTCATCGCCACAATACTCCCCCCCTCACTCATCAAAGGCAAAACAGCTCGAGCTAATCCCAAAAGTGAATACGCACTGACATCATGCGCAATCCTAAATGCCTCACGAGTGGTCTGAATAAAGCGTCCCGCCAAAGCTTCCCTAGGCGCATAAGCAACACTATGCAACAGCAAATGGACGCGATCCGTATGGTTTCGGACGTTCGACATAAACGCCTCAATTTCCCCATCACTCGTCACATCGCATGGATAGACAGGTGTACCATCACCAAAAGTCTCCACCAACTCTTCAACGTTCTCCTTAACTCTCTCACCTTGATAGTTGAATATCAACCGAGCCCCCGCTTCATGCCATGCTTGCGCGATTGCCCATGCAATGCTCCTACGATTAGCTACACCAAATATTAAACCGACTTTTCCCGACAAACTCTTTTTCATTTCACTCATCCTCCTTTTGTCTCTCGATCAAAACAAATTGTCACGCTTAAATGTTACAATTCAATTAACAAAGCACCCACATCACCACTCCCCTATCACCATACCACATCAATCTCTGATCCGATTTTCACCATTTGTCGAAACTTCTTGACATTCCAATTTGCCAGACGAATGCAACCATGCGACACCGCTTGGCCAATCTGCGACGGCACAGCCGTTCCATGAATCCCATACCCCGGACGATTTAGACCAATCCAATGTATCCCGACAGGATTGTTAGGTCCCGGAGGAATCACCAATTTTTGCGTGATCCCTTCCTTTTCTGCAATTTCCTTCATAATCTCAGGATTAAAAAGATAGTTGGGATTTTCCACACTACTGATCACTTTCAATCTTCCTACCGGAGCCTTCTCCTTATCCGCTGCTATCGCAATGGGAAAGTGCGCAACTATCCTCGCCTTTTTATCAAACACTTGTATCGATTTAGATGTCAAATGCACCTTGATCTCGCCCACATCCTTGTAGCTCGGCAAAGGTCGCTTGCTTTCAACATTTGGCACCACCACCTGCACCCCTACACCCAACTCTTGCACCGCAGGATTCAAACGCCTTAAAAAATAAGGAGCTACATGAAACTTTTCAACCAACACCTCCCATAAGTTGTAATACCCAAGTCTCTTCTTCTTGCTTTTGTCCAAAAACTTTTCAGGTGGAGGATCCACTAATTTAACATCTTCAGCCGTTATCGTATAAAGAATAAAAGGTTGCGGAATACTCCCCATCGCCTGACTTGTTAGCACATCTATCCTCCCTGTCTGAGGAATCCCCATAGAACGTTGAAACGACGCCACAGCCGCCTCCATCATCGGACCGATAGCCCCATCCACCCATCCAGACGAAAAATGCAGACGCTCCATGCCGACTTGATAAATCGCTACATAAAGAGTCTGTGTATCAATATACCTCGAATCAATCCATGCCCGCCATTCCTGCCCAGCCGGCGCCTGATTCAAGCCACTCTCCTGATGCAATTCAGCACGAGGCACCAACCCACGAGGATAAGCCCTGCGCACAGTAGGCTCCGCATAAGCCGCACTATCCACTCTTTGCGATTGCGTGATTTGAGCTAGCAACCCACCTACCCAAAAACCATACACCACTCTCTTTGTCTCCATTGTCACAACCCCATCATCCCCCCTCTCCTTACTCGCATCCCTACTGGCCTGTAACCCCACCACATAAAACACAGCCACCAATCCCACCCATAAACAAAGACCCTCACAAAAAGCAGTAAAGCTGTGCTTCATCAAAAATTGCATCGCGACACATTATAAGCTATAGCTCACGATACAATCTTTATATACTAATCCCACCCCTTCTCCCGAGCATGACAATCATCATCACCAAAGATTTTCACTTCGAAGCCGCCCAATCACTGGCTTCATTTCCAGAGGGGCACAAATGCCGGCACATCCATGGCCACAGCTTCAAGGTCAGCATTAGCATAAAAGGCCCTGTCAACCCCCAAACGGGATTACTTCGCGACCACGCAGAGATCTCACAAGCCATGCGCCCCATTCTAAAAAAAATAGACCATGCCTACCTCAACGACATCCCAGGCCTCGAAAACCCAACCATCGAAAACATCGCCGCTTGGCTCTGGCACCAACTCAAACCACACCTCCCCGAACTCTATGAAATCACCCTACACGAAACCCCACATGCCCGCTGCACCTTCCGCGGCGAATTCTAACCCCTTCACAATCAAATCATCACTATGAGCTCTATCTTCACTCGAATCATCCAACGTGAAATCCCAGCCGCAATCGTTTACGAAGATGACCTCGTCATCGCTTTCCTCGATATCGCACCCATCCACCCCGGCCACACACTCGTCGTCCCCAAACAAGAAGTAGCTTCACTCACCGACCTCCCTCCCGACACCGGCGCTCACCTCTTCCGCATCGCCCAAAAAATCGCCAACGCCATCCGCTCCAGCTCCCTTCCCTGCGATGGCATCAACCTCTGGCTAAACGATGGAGCAGCAGCCGGCCAAGAGATCTTCCACTTACACCTCCACGTTATCCCTCGCATCGCTGGCGACGGCTTTGGATGGCACCGCCCCCCACACTTAAGAACCTCCCCCACCCCACAGGAGCTTGCCTCCCACGCAGCAGCAATTCGCCAAGCCCTAGTCTAGCGCCTGCCCCTCATGCCCCTGCGCATCCTCGCAATCCAAATTCAACAACCCGGGGATGCAATCCTCACCACACCTGCCCTCCGGTGCCTCATCAATCAAGGTCACGAAGTCCATCTCCTCGCACAACCCCTCTCCGCCCAACTCCTTGCACACTTCCCCGGCCTTCATTCCATCGAAGCCATCCCCCGCTCACAACTCCCTCGACTCACAGATTTTCACCGCGCCCTCCGCTATCTCACCAAAAAACCATTCGACCGCACTTATATCTTCACCCAAATCAACGACCGCAACCTCATATGGGCGCTCCTCAGCCGCGCCCGCGAACGCATAGCCCCACGCCGCGACCGCATCCCACCATGGATCCCCCGCCGTGCTTTCACCTGGATTGAAAAACTTCCCCCCTCCTACCACGAAGTCGCCCAGCACCTCCACATCATCGGCCTCTCCCCATCCGAAGCCCCCAAATATCGCCTAGAATATTACCCACCCCCTACGGCCCTCGAAAAAGCCCACCACATCCTCTCCCAGCATAAAATCCAACCCCACACCCACCTCCACATCCACCTCACTGCCCGCTGGCCATCCAAATGCTGGCCACACTTCCACATGATCGCTCTGCTCCAAATGCTACAACAAAAACAACCCCACCTCCCCCTCTTCCTCACCACTGGCCCAGCTCCACACGAGCTCGATTATGCCAGAAAAATCATCACCCACTTCCCCAACCTCCCCCACGCCTTCGGCACCCTAAAAGTAAACGAACTCGGCGCCCTCATCGCCCTCTCCCGAGCTTTCTTCGGCATGGACTCTATGCCCATGCACCTCGCCGCTGCGCTCCAAATCCCTGGCATCGCCCTCTTCGGCAAAACTAACCCCCACAACTTCGGCCCCTGGCAATCCCCCATCACAGTCTTCACCTCCGATTGCTCCTGCAATGCCTCAGCCTCTGTAAACCATTTATGCCGACCTCACCCACTTTGCCTGAAGAACATCCACCCACAAAAAATTGCAGAAAAATTAATATCTATCTATTAGCACATCAACTATGAAGAGCATAAATTTTACCATTTAATTTGCATTAATAAAAATTTTAATTAAAAAATTTCTTGCATTTTTTTTAAATTCAGTATACTAATGGCTAACTTCATAACCCTATGAAAATTTACCTTAAAAAAACTGGTAAAATTTTAAATAAGACCAACCGCAGCAGATGCCAAATAACTACAGCATCAAAACCCCAAGCTCCCTTTCACCGAACCCCGTATCTAACCGAAGGGGGCCCTATGCATTTCCCACCCCAAGCTCTATTCGTTTTCAAATGTCTCATTCCAACCTTAATCCTAGGCTGTCTTACGCACGTCAACCCAAGTTGCTTTGCCTCATCCCCTATCTGGGGAACATACTATGGCGGAAGTGGAGATGACAGAATCCTATCCGTCCACACAGATGGAGCCCGAATTGCAGTCGGAGGCATTACCACATCACCTAGTGGTATTGCAACCCCTGGCGTAGCTCAATCCACCCATGCAGGGAGCAAAGACGGCTTTGTGGCCGTTTTCGACGGATCAGGCAAAAGGCAATGGGCAACTTACTTGGGAGGCTGGGCAGAGGATGAAATTGTTTCCGTCAAAATCGACGGCGGTGGGGTCTATGCAGTGGGTAATTCTCGCTCTACTAACTTTATTCCTAACCCAAAAGGCGGCCAAGACGGCTTTGTCTCACGACTAAACCCATCCAACGGCCAAGAGATCTGGCGTACAGTCATCGGCGGAAATGGTGACGATACCCTATTTAACTCAGACACTTTCCCCGGAGGAATTATTGTTGTAGGCTCAACTCTATCTACAAACCTATCCGCCAATGGCTACCAAAAAACCCATCTCGGTGGATTGACCGGCTTCGCGCAAATCATCAACAGCAATGGAGGGTACGGACCCGCAACCTACTACGGAGGCTGGGGGCAGACTCAGATCCAAGCAGTAAAAGCCAGTAATGGAGAAATTTACATAGCTGGATCCACCACTGCGACCGAGGGTATTGCCAGTCAAGGAGCCCTACAATCCTCTCACCCCGCTAACGGCTTCATAGCTTCCGCTTTCATTGCTCGGCTCGGAGAAAATTTAAACACCCGTGCCTGGGGCACTTACATAGGTAACGATAATCAGACCATCATCCACACACTCGCTCTCGATGCTTCAAAGGTATATGCTGGTGGCTACACCGATGGCAATTCTCTCCCACAGGGTATTAAAAACACCCCACACCAAGGCATCAAAAGAGGCTGGCAAGACGGATTCGTCGTTGCCCTAAACCGAAGCAACGGAAGCGAAGCATGGTGGAACTTCATCGGAGGAGAAGGGCAAGAGGCCGTCTTTGCCCTTCATTCGGATGGCAGCCGAATTTATGCCGCCGGAGTGAGCGATTCTATCTCCGGCGTATCCACAGACGCCAGACCACAAGGCAGTGGTGATGGTTTTATTGTAGCATACAGCTCAGATGGCAATCGATCTTGGGGGCAAGTCCTTGGTGGCCACGACCAAGATACAGTATTTTCTATCGTTCAGCTTAACTCAGACCTTATCGTAGCAGGTGTAACTCGCTCACAAAGTAACATCGTTTCAGGCTCAACCCCACATCAATCCTCTTTTGGAGGAGGATATGAGGATGGATTCATTATGCGAAGAACCTCCTCCGGCGCCGATAAATCCCTAAAAATTGCTGGCCCAACGACCACACAAAAAATCAAAGTCGGGCCTCTTCCTTCTCCAATACAAATGTCTGTGATCGCAAACGGACCAGCAAGCCGATGGGAAATCTTAAACCAAAATTGGCAAGCTTATTCCCTTCAAATTAACGACTCAGGCCGAATCACTGGAGAATTCTATCAGCCAGGCACCTACACAGTCCAGGTGGTCGCATATAATTCCAACAACGAACCCAGTAACATCCATTCCATACCATTCGAAGTCCTCGATAATTGCCCAAGCTTCACCCGTCACGGAAAACAATCGTTCACCACGGGCGAATATATTGAGATCTCGATAAGCTCTAACAAAAAAATCAACGACTGGCTCATCAGCCCATCTCTCCCCCTAGGACTCACCCTCAACAAAAACGAATATTCTGCCTCCATCACAGGTATCTTGTCCACCTCCCACAACCAAAAATACACCCTCACCGCGAAAACCAACTGTGGAGAGGACTCCAAAATTGATGTCCAAATCACTGTAGCACAGCCAGGTGCTGCCCCGTGCACCATTTCAGGGAATACCATCACCGTAAACATAAACGGCACCGTAGGACAGAGTCTCAATTACACCGAACTCCCCAAGCAATTATCATCCAGTTGCGGATCCGTCAAAGGGTGGCGGGTATGGAGTGGTTCCACTCTTCCAGAAGGACTCTCTCTGCATTCCACAACAGGAGCGATTACAGGCACTCCACGGAATGCTACCACAGGACACTATGCCATAATTGAAGCGTGGAACGATTTTGGTCATGCCTCGATCGCAGTTAACTTTCATATCGCTGCTGCTCCGCTCAAGCCCTGTCTCAATCAAACCTCCACGCAAATCTCCGGCACCGTCGGCCAACCAATCACCCCGATAGATCTCAACACATTCCTTCAAAACTCATCAAGTTGCGGCTCTGCCACATCATGGCTAATCGTCAGTGGCAACTGGCCCAATGGCATCAGCCTCAGCGGAAGCACCATCTCAGGCACACCCAGCAACACCGGAAATACAACCATCACCTTGCGTCCCTTAAATCAAAATGTCCAAGCCGATACCACGCTGCAGATAACGTTCAACATCGCTCCCAACATCCAACGGCCCTGCTTTAGCCAAAACTCAGTTAATATTAGTGGCACCGTAGGCACTGCCCTACAATCCATCGACCTCCGCACCTACCTCTCCAATGGCACCAATTGCGGCCAGCCCACCAACTGGCAAATCGTATCCGGTTCCCTCCCACAAGGACTCATTCACAACAATGGCGTGATCTCAGGCACTCCAACCGCCGCAGTCAACAACCAATCCGTCACCATCCGCGCCTCCAACTCCGCTGGCTCAGCCGACATCACTCTCACCTTCAACATCGCCACCAACGTGAGGCCACCCTGTTTTAATCAGACAATCGCCGAAGTGGGGGGCACTGTCGGAACCGCGATCCAAGCTGTAGATTTGCGAAATTATTTAACCAATAATCCCAATTGCGGGCAACCGTCGTCATGGCAAATTGTAAGTGGGACTCTGCCAAGTGGTCTGACACACAGCAACGGCCAGATTTCCGGCACACCGACAAGTGCTACTACGGCTCAAGCAGTCACATTCCGAGCCTCAAACTCTGCAGGCCAAGCTGAAATCACCGTGTGGTTTACGTTCACTCCACGCCCCACAAGGCCTCCATGCTTTAACCTGAGCAACCGCTACATGCATCAATACGTCACCCAAGGGCAATCCTTCAACTACGATCTCAAACAACATATAGTCGATACCTCACCGAACTGCGGCCCAGCCACGAGTTGGAGCGTTGTCAGTGGGCAGTTGCCTGGCGTTACCCTGAATAACAACGGCGTTCTATCCGGCACCTGGCAACAGGCAGGCTTCTTCAGTCTCGTCGTGCGTGCGAGCAACGCGGATGGAAATGAAACGTTGACGCTGGAATTCACGGTCGCCTCGAATTTGCGGCCGCCGTGTTTTCGGACGACGTTGACGGGTGTGGAGAGTGAGCGGAATCGGCCGTTGGTATTGAATTTGCAGGAGGAGATAGAGCCGGAGTCGCAGTATTGTGGGGCGCCGACGGGTTGGCGA
>JANWVL010000125.1 GCA_025056655.1 Candidatus Methylacidiphilales bacterium | reverse complement strand
ATGAATCTTACAGGGATAAGTGGAACCTCTATTTTAGGAGTGAATCAGCACGGTTTGCTTACAAGTAGCTCAACAAGTTATTTTTACTCTAATTTTCTGATAGGGCAGAACAATAACAAAAATCACAAATAAATGTTGTATGATGCTAAGGTTTAGTATTATAACGTCTCTTTTTTTTATTTTAGCTTATACCTTATCGAGAGTCTTTTTTATACCAATCAGCCAAAAGCCATATCCATATGTTCCAGAAGTATTTTATAGTATGGCATACCCGACTTATTTTATGATGCAGACAGTAATTGATGCGCTCCCACCACATATAAAATATCCTTATGAACAATATAACAGCGTTGATACGGAAAAAAAACGAAGATATAATTTATTTCAAGAAATTAAAGCCTATACATATATGGCTCTCACAGGTCCAATAATCGGCGTGATATTTGTAGCGGTGAGAGCACTACTAGTTCAGATGGGAAGATCTCAAAGAAAAAGTAATGAATTTTAAACCTATATCGGGCTGGATCGAGGAAGGATAGAGAATCCAATAGCTATGTCATATCAAGGGCATTCTGTGATAACAGGTGGCCCCATGAGTATAGAAGAATCAAGACAGCTTATAGAACAGCGTGCAAGGGAGGCGATATACAATGGAGAGGCTGCAATAAATGATAGGGATCCACGGATATTTGATGGACGATAATTTATGAAGAAGATAATAAAGTTTATAATCAATCAAGATGAGAAGACGATTATAAAGCGGCTAGAAAACATATTTATTGTAGGCGTTATTTTCATAATGATCTTAGCATCTATATATATTTTTTTGATAAGAGGGAATTGGACAAAATCTAATATTTTAGAAAGTCAATTACGTGGAAATCGCATAGCGATGGCTTTAGAAGAATACTATAAAGATCAGCAATATTATCCTGAAAAACTCGATGATCTTTTACCAAAATATATCGATAAATTACTTCCCCCTATTGCCGGTGATGGGGAATGGGAGTATTACAAAGACAAATGGGAATTTAGCAAGCAGACTGATGGGAGCATAACAAGGACATATTCAGATGGGAGAACTTTTAGTTTAGTGTTTAGAAGATACCGAGATAAGCACTATCCTTATATGTCTTATAGCAGCAGAACAAAGACATGGGAATTAGTAACGGAAAGTTTTTGATAAAAGAGATAGAGGTGTTAAAAGGTAAAGGGGGCGTAGTATTCAACCAGATCTACTTATCTAATAATGATGTAACAAACGAATAGTAAATTAATACAAATGGCACCTAGCCGATAAAATTTGTGAAGTGAGTGCGCGGCGAACTTCAATTAGGGCACGATCATGGATCTGACGTCTTCACAAGTCTTTTGGCGAGCCGCTGTGGCGGCACATCCAGCCTACCTTGCCCCGATTCTACTGACTGGCACGGCGAAAGGCGCGGCGGTAGTGCGAGCGTTCATAGACGGCGCCGAGGTGCATGGGATCACGCATCCGGGGCCAGCGGACAACGTCGGCGCGTGGAGTGGCACGGCGTTGCTCAGCCCCGGGCCGCACACGCTCAGGGTGCAAGGCGTGATGCCTACG
>JANWVL010000124.1 GCA_025056655.1 Candidatus Methylacidiphilales bacterium | reverse complement strand
GATGATTTGATTGAGGTGTCGGAGCGTATCGGGATGCCAGAGGTCGTCTGAATCGAGGAAGGCGAGGTAATCCCCGCTAGCATGCTGGGCACCGAGGTTGCGAGCGGCTGCTGGGCCTTTGTTGTCTTGGCGGTAATAGGTTACTTTCACCCTTAGACTTTGTAGGTATTGCCAGGTATCGTCGGTTGAACCATCGTCAACAATGATGATTTCATAATCTAAAAACGATTGGTTTAAGACTGAGTCCAACGTCTGCTTGAGAAGGGGTGCGCGGTTATAGGTGGGAATGATGACCGAAAATTTTGGCATTTATATGATTGTTTCGACTAGCTTCGGATTTTAGAAGCAATCTCTAGTGACATTCCTTGGCTAGTCTAGCAGTTTTGAGTAGGGGATTGAGCTTAGAGGCCTCGATTTGGAAAGGGGGGCAAAGTTGACAACTTATATCAACATGCCAAGCTTAGCGCGTGTCTCGCTTGCAAGCTTACATTCAAATAGTCAAAAGGTCAGGATTCAGCGGGCTTTTGAGCTGGTGGCGAAAGAAGCTCTTTACTCGATTTTACGAACTTTGGCTCGGCATCAATTCGGAGCAATATTACTCATCTCAAGCCCTAGGATATGTTCAAGGAAAAGGCAAATGCGAATGTGATGAATACTCTCCTATTGAGTATGAATCACTGATAAACGCATTAGGGAAACTCAATAAATATCTCGATGGAGGGTATCAAAACAGTGTGTGGATTGACTATGGATGTGGCTTGGGAAGGGCTGTGTTTGTGGCGGCTTTGTTTCCTTTTAAGCGGGTGATTGGGGTGGATTTAACGGCATTTTTAATTGAGGGAGCAAAAGCCAACCTTGCAAAGGCGCGCAGGAGGCTGAAATGCCAGAATGTAGAGTTTATCTGCGAAGATGCGACGAAGTATAGGGTTCCTACGGATGTGAATGTGGTGTTTTTGAATAATCCTTTTCATGGGTCAGTATTTGACGGGATGATGGAACGACTTTGCGAGTCTCTGAGAGAGAAGGATCGGGAGATCTTTATGCTCTTTAATTGTCCGACTGTCAGCGAGCTGGAGGAGCAGGTGAAGCGGCGTGGGGACATCGAGATTTTGGATCGCTGGGGAGATAGTTGTAATGCGGAGCGCCTTTATTTTTTAGGGCGATTGCGGTTCAAAAGTGGCTGTAAATAAGGTTTCAGAGGAGAGAGGATTCGCCGTGTGACTTGGGAGAAGCGACGCCGAATTTTTCTGGGTGTGGTGGGTTCGATATAGCCGTGGGCGAGGGGAACGGCGTCGTTCATAAAACGAAGCTTGTAGGAATCGTGACCCTTGCCGAAATCGAGGATGGTGAGTCGCTGTGAGGGGAAAGCAAGGAGAATCTGGTGGAGGAGGATGAGCCCGGGGGAATATTTTTCAAATTCTGGATCGTAGGTGGGGAACCAGATGTGGTAAGTGTGATGGTAGATCATTCCGAAATGTGCGGCGATGAGACGATCGTGTATGTAAAGAGTAGAGAGCACACCTTGAAAGGTAGGAGTGCGCGTAGCGTGAAGTTGGCGCATGATAGCAGTAAAGGGGAGGTGCGGGGCGAAGATGTCTTCCTTTTGAGTGGCTTTGTATTGAGCCGATTTGAG
>JANWVL010000123.1 GCA_025056655.1 Candidatus Methylacidiphilales bacterium | reverse complement strand
AAAAACCTCAAAAAAATTGCGATATGGGCAGGGATTGAAGTGAAAGAAGATGAGAGAGAGACAAAAGAGATTAAAAAAGAAAATGATGCTAAAAATGAAGGGTAGATACAGCCCATCGCGCGAAGCAGTAAAGAAGCGGCTGGGGGAGGGTGTGGGCTTGCACGAGGCGAGCGGCTGGCGCGGGTATCGCACCGAAGGCGATGTCATTCACATGGGCGCAAGGTTGTATCATTATCCCACCGCGCGCTTCCTCTCCGCCGATCCCCTCGGCCACGCCTCAGATATGAGCCTCTACAGTTACGCGAATAATGATCCGGTGAATGGCGTGGATCCGACGGGACGGCATTCGAGCGGGTTGACGAGTGGGATCTCTGGTTTTAATCCGACGAGTAGTAGTTTTTATTCACAAGGTTTTATCAATAGTGGTTATTTTTTGCCAGCGGCATCATATAATTCTGTTCAACCATATACATCATATAATGTTTCATCAGGAAATTTCATAACGAATATGATTATGAATACTGTAGACTATGTCTATGAGATGACTCGGGGCCATAGTGCTTTAACGAATTTAAATCTGGGGGGAGGTTATATCCTTAGTATTTTAAGTGGTGATATCTTTGATCGTCAGACCGATTTTGTAACAGGGGCTAGAGCCACTAGCGTAAATGGGATTTTAGTAGATCAAAAATCTGGGTTAGAATTATCACAAAGCGTCTCCTCAGCGATCAATCGACCTACGAATCACGTGGTGAACAATTCACATTGGTTTGGGATAGGAGATGTAATCCAAGTGGTAGGAACGCAACTCGGCGCAATCGACATTACAGCTATCAGAGCGGTTCAATCGATAAGAGCTAATAACGGAGGTGTGGTGGTTGCCCATAGCCAAGGGACGATGATTGTTAATCGTGCTTTGGATTTATTATCTCAGGAAGTAAAGCGTAATATTGATTTTGTGGGAGTAGGTGGTCAGACAGCGATCAATACGGATCGCGGATTAAATAGTGCGGTGAATGTATGGCATAATAGCGACCCGGTGACATGGGCGCAGGTAATTCCTAGCACCTCTGAGGGAAATTATTATCAGTCACCAATTGTCACTTTTGGAGAGGGTGGTTTTAGCGTAGGAGCACATAGCTTTAATGATGTCTATATGCCGTATCTTAAGGAGCATATATTTCCCAATTTGCCAAAGTAAGCAGAAAGAATAGAGTGTTATATGGCCAAAATAACAAAAGGGTGTATAGGATGTTTAGCGGTGATTGCGGGAGGAATAATGTTGTTGGCAGTTTTTATCAATATTTTCTTAACTAGCACCACTGATCTGAGTAACCAAGAACCGTATAAATCAGATGTCTATAAAGATTATGTGTTGATCGAGGATATGTATCTGATTTATTGCGATGGTTTTTTGGGATTAACGTCTTTTGTATTTGATCCTACTGTTCCCAAAGAAACATCAAATAAATACGTGGGATTGACGATAAATAACAATCAGATACTAGCTGTGATCCCCAGAGGAACGATAATGCGACTGGAGAAAGTAGAAAGATATGCAACGATAGGGCACAGTTACGTGAAATTCTTGATGAGAATAAAAGACGGTGAAAACGAGAAAAAACTCGTAGATGCGAGATTTTTGGCCGAAGGTAAATGGGAAGGCAAAATAGGCGATATTAATGCACACACTAAATATCGCTTAAGTGAAAAATACATCAAGCCTGTAGAAAGATAAAATAGAAAATTCGCGACAATGATTTAGACGAAATATACAAATCATTTCACATGATTAGTGGCTTGGAATCGTGGATCGAGGAAGGAAGAGAGAGAAGAAACCATCATGGACTTTCGCTTGGTAATCCAGTAGTTCTAAGTAGTAGAGGCTCTTGGTTTTCTCGTGGACCTTAAAATATTCTATGTGGAAAATAATGGATAAATTAATAGGCTGTTTTTTGTGTGGTTTATATTATTATGTTTGCTTGTTTTAACAGCCATGTTTATTGTATAAAACTAGAGTTTTATGGCATATATATTTATATATAGTTTATAAAATCTTTTATATTGTTAGTATAACTAATTTTTATTATAAATTCTATATTAATGTATTACAGGTTTTCTAAACTTCAAATGATTCAGCGACACAGATAAAATAAAATCTTTTCTACCAATAATAATTTTTCTTGGATTTTTTATTTTTACGGGTATTATAATATATCTTGAGCATACATATCCTGCGCAATTTCCAATTCGAGATCGTTGAGGTATGATGATGAACGCAATCCGAACAACATTATTTTTGATTTTTATAAGCATCGCCTTGATATACGGGCATAATCTTGAATCAAATTGTAATATAGAGCGACTTCTCTCGTTTCATCCCCTCGGCCACGCCTACAGTTACGCAAATAATGATCCGGTGAATGGCGTGGATCCGACGGGCAGGGCTTTCTATGGATTTGAGGGGACGCATTATCCTAAGCCAGACGGAAGCCAGACCGTAGTTCAACAATTAGTGGAGAATTATGCAGGTGTTAATGCGCATTACTTTTCCGGTGTAGGAAGCCCTAACGAAGGAAAAGTAGAGGGAATGACAGGATTAGGCGTGACAAGTATAGCTAATGCTGCCTACAATCAGATAGTGCAGAATTACAATAATGGCGATACAGTGATCAACATGGCAGCATGGAGTCGTGGAAATGTGAGCATGATGCAAGCAGCCGATAGGATCTATAAAGAAGGTATACCTGATTTGAGTGCAGGGACAAAGATTGAAGTTAGTTACGCAGCCTATCCAGGTGGAGTGAGTAATATCAAGATTGTGCCCAATGCATATTTAGTGCCTCCTTACAGCAATGAAAAGATCATCACCCAAATGCACATGATCGATCCGGTGTATGCTATGGGATTACCTTATGGTGATATAGATATTGGGTATACAAAAACCATTCCGCCGAATGTGAATGAAAGCTTTGTTTATATAGCTAACAATAAGACGCCAATAAATTCCGTAAAAAGCTTTTTTATCGCGCCTGGCGTTAATAATCAAACAATTCCTCAAGGTATAGATAATTTTATTTATTTTAATGGTAATCACGCTGATTTAGGCGGAGCTGGAAATACAAATGTAAAATCGCAAGTTTACAACACCATAAATTCTAATAGTTATGGTATGTTTAATCATGTTCCAGAAAGATTTTATGGTGGAGCTAACATGGGGAAATGAAAAGTCTGGACATATATAGTATGAAAAAAAATCCAGATCACGGACAGATAATAAAACTTTTTTTAGGTAGTTTGATTTTGTTTCCATGTGTTGTCTTCTTTTTTTTGAAAGCATACGCTTATGATTTTCCAATGTTCGCCGGTATAGGATCTATTGGTTTAGTATTTAGCGCAATGATTGCGTTAAATATTCTGAGAATGTATATATACATATCTAAAAATAAAATAGTTTTTATTGATTATTTGTTTGTAGCTTTAAATCTTGGAATAGCAGTCTTTATTTATTACACATTATTTATTGATGGAGGTTTTTGGCATAGATTATACATCATTATTAAGGATTATATTTAATGATAAAACTTAAATCCCATTTTATTTTCTATCCTATACAAATCATTTTTACTCTATTTATAATTGTAATATTTTCATTTTTTAATGATGATCAATCATTAGCTAATCAAACTATAGTATTTTTATTATGGACTTCATTTATAGTATCTGTTGGTTTAGGTTTTTTAATGTATATACATGCTTTGATTTATTTTTATAAAGAAAGTAAGTTGCAAGTTATTATTGAATTTAGTTATATATTATGGCCTGTGTTGTTATTTATAAAGTGAGACCGCTGCAAAATACCCCTTTCCATTTATTTAAACAAGAAAAAAAGGATAAGAAGCACAAAAAAGAGGCAAGAAAAAGCTTTGAAATGGAGGATGGCTGAGATAGCATCAATATCATAACCCATTATCCACAATGAGAAAACAACCTAAAAAGCAACTTGAACTCACCGACGCTCCCGTTCCCCACATTGAAAACAAATTCCTCGAACAGATCGAAACCCTCATCGACTGGACACCGATCGTGACCGAACTCTAAAAGCTCCACACCGCACAATTTGGGCGCCTCTACTACGACCCGCTCATCTGCTTTAAGATGCTCCTGTTACAGCACTTTCACAACCTAAGCGACCCCCAATGCGAAGCCATGATCAAAGACCGCATCAGCTGGAGAAAATTCATCGGCATCGGACTAAACGACCCCGTTCCCGACGGCAGCACGCTAGTCAGATTTCGGCAGCGAATGGTAGGTAAAAGCATCGAGACCAAGCTCCTATCGATCGTCAACGAACAACTCAAAGCCAAAGGCATCCTCATTCGCAAAGCCACGATCATCGACACCAGCCTTATAGAAGCCTCCACACGGCGACCGAAGCAAGGCGAAGAAAGCGACGACGAAGACGCCTCCTACACCATAAAAAACGACGAGATCCACCACGGATACAAAGCCCACGTCGCTGTCGATACCACCACCCACATGATCTGCGACGCAGAGATGACGACGACGAGCACGCACGACAGCCAAGCGATGGAACGGCTTATCGACGAAGACGATGAATCGATCTATGCAGACAAAGCGTATGCCGGAGCCCCGATCCAAAAGCTCCTCAAGAAGAACAACACCACCAGCTACATCCTGAAGAAAGCCCAACGAGGCAAACCCTTAACATCGGTAGAAAAAGCCATGAACACACTCTATTCACGCACCCGAGTGCGCGTAGAAAAAATCTTCGGATATTGGAAACGAACCCTTGGGTATAGACGGGTAAGATATAGAAAATTGGGAAGGAACCGATTAGAACTAGAAATCAAAAGCATCTGCTGGAATCTAACGCGTTGGCTAACCTTAAGCCAACCCCAAAAAACACCCGTATAGAACACAAAAACAACCCCAAACCACCAAAAAACACATCAAAACCAACAAAACCAAGCTAAAAACCCCATCCACAACACCCATCACACCCTACCCACTTAACATCCCATGCCCCTCACATCCATTAAAAAATCAAATTTTACCCCCAATCAACCCATCATTCACATTCTACCCATTATTCAGCGGTCTCATGTTTACAATGCTATAGACAACAATAGGGGCGGGCTTTTTAATTATAATTACAATGTAAGCTCGGGTTTGGGAAAATGAAAAGTGCTTTTCTATACTATGTATTATTGCAAATATTTGGAATTATAAATATAATTCTGATTACATTAGTTTTGTATAATGGAACGTTATTTTTTAGTTCTAATACTAACAAACTAGACTTGACAATAGGAGTAGCAGCCTTAAGTGGATGGGCATGGATTGTGTATTTTTTAATTGTAAGTTTTATTTTTATGACATCACTAAAACGTTTTTTTGTCAATAAAATAGTATATATGTATATTAAAAGCTGTGGATTGATTTTTATTTCATACATCCTCGTATATATAGGTTTTGTAGTGGATATATTTAAAATTTAGAACAACAGAGAAGTATCACGATGGATTGGAAAGAGACACGTTATCTGGGTTACGGCCCCTCGCGCGAAGCAGTAAAGAAGCGGCTCGGGGAGGGTGTGGGCTTGCATGAAGCCAGCGGCTGGCGCGGGTATCGCCTCGAAGGCGACGTCATTCACATGGGGGCGAGGCTATATCATTATCCCACCGCTCGCTTTTTCTCCGCCGATCCCCTCGGCCATGCCTCAGATATGAGCCTCTACAGTTACGCGAATAATGATCCGGTGAATGGCGTGGATCCGAGTGGGAGATTTTTTGAGTCGATGGGTGCTAATGAAGCTTTTGGAAATGCGCCAAAAGGAAGCACGGCTGTGTTTGCCAATCAACTGAATAAAGAGTTTGAGGTGGTGGTGAATGCTTTTATTGAAACGCAAAAGAATGTGGTGTTATATGGAATGGGTATGGTTGGAGGTGGTTCGACATTATCGTCAATACCATTCTCTCAAGCGGGCATGAAAGCTGCCATGTCTTACGCTGGAGCAGGCGCAAGTGTGAATATGGCGATAACAGGAGCTCAAGATGTATTTTTTGGAGAGAATGTAGGATGGAAAGATTACATGTCTTCTGCTGTGAGTGGCGCGATGTCTGGATTGATGTATATGGTAACGGGAAATCCAGGATTATCTTCAGCTGCAGGGACGTATAATCAAAATATCATAACCGGTCTATTAACTGGAGAATCTATAGATCCCGTAAGGCTGACTTTTGAAACAAGTTTATCGTATGGATTGGGGATGGGGTTGAGCTATCTAAACACAAACCCATTTACTTCGCTTGTGGGGGGAACGGGAGGTATTCAAGCTGTATCCAATCGAGCGACGACCATGACGATGAATGGAACCTGGAGTGATATGAGTCTGATTACCTCCGCGAAAATTGGTGTGCAATATTTTACTTCAAACATAACCAGTAGTTTTATGGAGGATGTAGGGATTAGCGTATTTGAATCATATTACGATTCACTAAGTTCAAACTACAGTCCATCTATATTCAATAATTCAACCCCTTCATCAAAAAATTACAAATGACTAAATTGAATTTATTTTTAAATACAGAAGCGTATTAAATGCATTAATATATATATTAAATTATACTTTGTCTATTGTTTTAATAGGCTTAACATCTCAGTTTTATTTCCCAGGATCAATTAAAAACTTGAATTTAAACGTTTTTAATTTTCAAATAGGATGCATTGTTGTGATTTTTTATAATTTATTCTACTCATTTCTATATCATAATCGGCCAATTCGTGCTTTTATATATTCCATATTTTCATTTTTACTTATCTATTCTGCGTTGTTTTTTTTTATAATAGGCTTACCATCGTTAATTCATTTGATTATTGGAAAAAAAATTAATGCAAGCGCTTTATTCTTATCGATAATAGCATTTTTTATTTGTTATTTTTTTAAGAACAAAAAAAACATGAATAAGATAACTAAATGGGCAGGGATTGAAGTGAAAGAAGATGAGAGAGAGACAAAAGAGATTAAAAAAGAAAATGATGCTAAAAATGAAGGGTAGATACAGCCCATCGCGCGAAGCGGTAAAGAAGCGGCTGGGCGAGGGAGTGGGCTTGCACGAGGCGAGCGGTTGGCGGGGGTATCGCCTCGAAGGCGAGGTCATTCACATGGGTGCAAGGTTGTATCATTATCCAACTGCCCGTGTCCTCGCCGCCGATCCCCTAGGCCACGCCTCAGATATGAGCCTCTACAGTTACGCGAATAATGATCCGGTGAATGGCGTGGATCCGGATGGGAGATGTGCGAAACAAGTTCCAAGTTATACGGGGAATTTTGTGTCGCCACTGCCGGTAATGAATTATATACCAAAAAGTAATGAAATTTTTAAAATAAATTATTCAGCATCAGAAATTCGAAGTTGGGTGAAAGACGCTGCGGCTTATCATCAGGTGCCGCATATTATGTTGGCGACGATCCTACAGCAAGAGAACTCTCCAAGAGCATCTCTTACACATCAAGCTTTGCAATTTTTTGAAAGGCAGTTGACGACATCGTTTGCTTTGATAGATAGAATATTGTTTGATATTGTTCCCGATAAAATTCCTAACTGGTTTCCATTTATGCCAGATGCAAAGATTGCGGATGGATCATCAGGTTTTACAAACATGTCACGTCCGACACTAGAACATTCTGCTAAATATATAGAAAAGACGTATGACCGTTCACCTATGCCACAGGAAGTGCAAAGGAGAGTATTTGATATTGATGTAGATACACGCATTCCAGGTTTTGATTGGAAGGCCGATTTATATTATACAGCAGGTCACATCAGAGAGCTTATAGATAGAACAACAGGGCAAAAGGGTTTTGACGCCAATAATCTTACAATGGATCAGGCTCAAAAGGTTTTTGAAATGTATAATGGAGGTAAAAAATATGGGGACGATTCAATAAATCTTATTCAAGATGCTGTAGATGGCACTGCTATATTATATTTTTACGAAAAATGACAAATATATTCTTTTTCGGATCAGCAGTATTTATATTATTATTCTTTTTTTTGTTTGTTTGCAGACCTATATCAACAAAGATAAAAATAGTTAAAACTATAGGGTTAGGTTGTTTAAGTATCATATTTATATTTATATTTGGAATTATATCAATGGTGATTTTTGGTAATGAATACATAATACCTGAAGAGTCATCTATCCTTCAATTTCGTGCATTACAGATGAACACAGGATCTTGGGATGGATGGATATATGGGGAAGACGATCGATATTACTACTATGCAGGGAATCATGATTATGATGCTGTTTATGTGATGTTTCCGAAGAAAAAGATAAAAGAATGTGATGGATTTGATCCAATAAATTTTAGCACATGGTGCAAAGAATATGTGTTAATGCCGGGTAAGAAATCATTTATAGGAAAATGAATCTATATAGAATTATTTTATATCTATTGATAAGAAGTGAGCCGGTCTGGAAATATATAATAAAATTGAATTTTAGTAAATCACGGGAGGATTTCTCTCCGCCGATCCTCTCGGCCACGCCTCAGATATGAGTCTTTACAGTTACGCGAATGGGGATCCAATAAATTTTGTTGATCCTACTGGGATGACAGTCTGGGATTCTGCTTTAGGTGTGCTTAAAGTTATTGGTGGAGTTGGAGAGGCGGCTATCGGGTATTCAATAGCGGTTGCTGGTTACGGTAGCACAGTTGCTGGAAATCCTGTGGGACCTCTGATAGGGGTTGGGGGACTTGCTATTGGTGCCCATGGTGTGGACACGGTGCAGGCAGGTTTTTTGCAGATGTTGTCAGGAGAGCCAATGGACACATTTACTTCACAAGGATTGCAAGCAGCAGGACTTTCTAGAGATACCGCAAATCTTGTAGATGCTGGATTAGGTATTATAGGAGGCGGAGCGGGAATAGTAAGTGCCTATAGTAAGGCATCAGCGATTTCCGCGACTAATAATGTCGGCTCAATGAACACTTGGCAAATTCTAGCTACGGCGGATAAGGGAGCGGCCGCTCGAACAACAGCTTCATTTGAGGCATCAGGAGGACACAAGGTCTCTGATTTTGCCCGAGGGCTTGCTGTGAATACAGGAAAGGTGGAGTCAAGCGGATTGCATCTTGGGGTTGCAACTGGATTAGCACTTGGAACACAGGGCTGGCGTGGGATGGGGCTTACAGGATTTGCTGACTTAAATATAGGAGCCGTCTCTGCTGCTTCTTATCTGGGACTCGCAACGAGCCAATCTATTCAATCTTCAAAAAATGGATTCTATAAATAGATCAGACAAGGTCTTGTTTTCATTGACGAGAAAACAAAGATTGATTAATCCCATTGAAAGATTAATAGGGATTTTGTTCTTTTACATGGTGATGCCTACTGTAATATTTTTTGCGATAATAAAGTCAACACAGGCCTCTGCATTACCCAAACCCTATTATGTGTGGATCTTCCTTTTTATAGCAATAGCAGCAGTGTCGATGATGATTTTGTTGGCAACCAGATCCATGGTTGCATCTTTCTATCAGTCCATATTTGCCAAGCAATATATAAATACTATTCAATTTCAAGGTGATCAGATACATTTTGGAGTTGATGGGATTCAATATTCATGGCATATAGAAATGCTGGGTATATCGAAAGGTTTTTATGGTGTATTAGTGTTGAGAAATATTCCGCTTGCGCAAGCAATCATTATTCCAGAGAGTGCTATTTCATACGAGGATTTGAAAAAAAAGTTAGAAAAATGATGCTGCTGTCATGGGCGCAAGGTTATATCATTATCCCACCGCTCGCTTTTTCTCCGCCGATCCCCTCGGCCACGCCTCAGATATGAGCCTCTACAGTTATGCGAATAATGATCCGATTAACCGCATCGATCCGACAGGACGCCATTCGAGCGGGTTGACGAGTGGGATCTCAGGATTCACAGGCTTATCGAGTCTCGGATTAAGTGGCAGCAGCAGTTATTCCAGTAGCAGTGGCTTGCAGACGATGTTGGCTCCGATGCAAAAGTCAAACAATCTGTGTGCTGCAATAAGTCAGTCTGCTATTTATGCGGGATCAGCAATTGTTAGTGCAGTGGGGATTATTCCGCGAGCGATGTTTGGGGGATCTTATGAAAATCCAAATGCTTATGGGCTGGGTTACGATTGGTTGAGCGGAAGAAGTGAGAGGCAAAGGACGTTTGGGGAAGATTCTTATCTTACTCAAGAAATTCGATCTTCATTGGAGATTACTCATGTAAGAATGACGATCTATAATCAATTATCCAATGGAGATGACATTACAAATCGGTTTTCTAGAAATCTAGCAAATATTTCTGAAGCACAATATTTAAGCTCTTTTGCTAACGATGTTTTTGGAATGGGATTAACTAACAATAGTAATCCAACTCGTGGCTTATTGGGAACTTATCAAGGATCAGTCGGTGTGGTTTCATTGAAAGATCCGCAAACAGGGGTTGGATTGGCTATTATTAATTATCAAGTTGACAATACGATGTCTTGGGAGTCGGCTTTAAGAAAAAGCCCATCAGCGGGTGGCTATGATCCTAGTAATCCTAATCCGACGTGGATACCTGCTTCCAATGATATGTTTGGGAAAGGTGGTTTTGGACATAATGTGGACGTTACTCTTCAATGGAGGGAGGTTATTACTTATCCGACTGTTTTTCAAAAATAAGTTTATGAAATTTAAATTACTGATACTTGCGGGATGTTTCATTTTCAGTAGCTGCATCAAAAACGCGCCTCCTATTAATCCTGATGATGTTGTTGGAACTTATGTAGGTGAATATGGGAAAGAAAAAGAATGGAAAGAAGTGATCATAATCAAACCCGATGGAAGTTATCAGCAGCTAGTTTATCAATCGGGGGAGCAGTTATATGATAATCAAGGGAAATGGAAGGCTCTTTATCAGGGAGTGGAGTTTTCGGATTTTATTGTTCTTATGAGAGGCTTTGGTGAAGTTGGGTATCCTGAAAAAACGGCGTTTTTTTCAGCCGTCTGGTCAAATTATCAAAGTCGCAAGTGTTTGGCATTTGATATTGATAATGACTATGTGGCGTGTGAACGGAAATAAAGAAGAATAGGATAATTGCACTATGGAATAATGGAATAGCCATCGTGCTTATAAATGATGGCGATGAGTTAGGAAAAAGAAAATAATGTTAATAAAGAAAAGTAATCACAGGCCGGCTTGCGAAGCAGTAAAGAAGCGGCTCGGGGAGGGTGTGGGCTTGCATGAAGCCAGCGGCTGGCGGGGATATCGCACGGAAGGCGATGTGATTCACATGGGCGCAAGGCTGTATCATTATCCCACCGCGCGCTTCCTCTCCGCCGATCCTCTCGGTCACGCCTCAGATATGAGCCTCTACAGTTACGCGAATAATGATCCGGTGAATGGCGTGGATCCGAGTGGGAGAGCAGGATATTTCATTGATGGGACGTGGTATAATGCAGCAGGGGGAGCGGATAATGCCCCTCCAAGCTTGTTACCGCAGATGGCTAAGGATTATGTGGGGAACGGATATTATTTTGCTGGCCCTGGTGGAGATAATAAGGATAGAATCAGTGGTGCTACGGGCTATGGCGTGAGCAATATATCGAACCAAGTTTATAACAAAATAGTCGAAAATTATAACGCAGGAGATACGATTATCAACATGGCAGGATGGAGTCGTGGCAATGTGAGCATGATGCAAGTAGCTGATAGAATTTATAACGAAGGTATTCCTGATTTGAGTGGAGGGACAAAGATTGATGTTAGTTACGCAGGCTATCCAGGTGCAGTGAGTGATATCAAAGTAGTGCCGAATGCATATCTAGTGCCTCCATACAGTAATGAGAAGATTATTACCCAAATGCACATGATTGATCCTGTGTATGCAATGGGCTGGCCATACAACGATATAGATATCGGATATACAAAAACGATCCCGGCGAATGTGAATGAAAGTTTTGTATATATAGCGCAGCAAAATACAGTCTCCAACACTTTAAAAGATAGGCTTATTGATCCAGCTATCAATAACCGAACTATTCCTTCAGGCATTGATAATTTTTATTATTTTAATGGTATCC
>JANWVL010000122.1 GCA_025056655.1 Candidatus Methylacidiphilales bacterium | reverse complement strand
ACCTCTATTATTTTAAAGTAATCTTCTCTAGTATAATTAGTCTCTCCGCGTGCTTGTTTTTCATTTTCATATTCTGTCCGAGCACTTACTTCTCGCATGCTTTGGGGCAGCATTACCCAACCATAATTTTTCCAGTCTAAGAATTTTCTATCTGAAGTTGCTCTTATCTTGCAACTGCCTTTATTCTTTATATACTCATTTTCTAGATAATATCTATAAATTACATTTTTACCTTCATATTTTTTAAATTCAATAATATAATGACTTTTTGACGCAGCATCCTTTCCGCAATCATAGATTGTATCCACCTGCACTTTTCTTTCGCTAACGGTATATACTCGATCCTTAGGATTACATGTGTATCGGGCATCAGGATCTTCACTGTTTAATTTTAGCTTAATTTCTAAAAAAAGCCATGGCATAAGTCCATCGCGGCAAAAATTCGGCAAGTAATCATATACTTTATGGCCTTCAATTTTTTGTCTTCTTATCCATTTTTCAGATGGGGTATAGCTATTTATCTCTTTGTTATTTATATCAATATAATATTCATCGCCAGTATCATATACGCATTTTATTTTATTATTCAAAAAAAATATTTCTGCCTTGCGTCTAAAATTCATGTCTTTAATTTCTTTGTCTTGGTAATCCATTGAAAACCCATACTCAGCATTTATATATACTCCCTCATTAGGTGTTAAATGTTCTATAATATTCCTTATTTTATCAATAAATTCTTTCTCACTAGAATATCCTAATACACAAATTGAAAAAAAGCATATTGTTGATATGTGTGCAATTTTAATTTTTCTCTTCATAATTACTTATTGCATGCGCTTACAATAGCTTTTTTATATTCCCAGGTTACAGTCCCGAGATTTATTTCTTCATCGTGATCGCTTATTCTTTGACACCCTCCCAGGTGCCACGTTGATACACTGACATTAGGCATTTGTGCTGTCTCTAGTCTACAATCTTCAACTGTACTTCTATCCCCACATTTTGCATCGGTTACTGCGCCTTTATAAATCTTTCTATCTCGACAAATAATGCTAATTGAATTTCCTAACTCTAATTTCACACACCCTCCAGGCCCGCTGCTATTTGCTACAAGGATCTGAAGATAGAACCCCATGCATATCAATATAGCGGCTACCACGCTTACTGCAAGCTTTTTTCTTCATAAATTTTGTTTTCATGTTCTTTCTCTTATTTGGGTTTTCCCTATGTTCCTTTTGCTAAACATGATACCTTTTCACACAATCGCGTAGTATCTTCTCCTGCTCCTCTGCCTCTTTACGTTCCTTGGGCTCGATTATTCCGAGCACTATCTTCGCGCGAAGATACATCCCGCGTAGTAGAGTATAATCTTTCTGATCTTCCATAGTTCGCACTACCTCTCCGGCATGTGCTTTAGCTTGCAGCTCTTGTCCTCGACCTAATGCTCTCTACATCAGCCAATAATGCCCATATCCGGTGTAGTGATGCGAGAGGTTAAGGGCTACTATCGCTGTATAGACTCGATCTGCTCGCGGATATTCTGATCACCATTTCTATAATTTTGCTTTTTTATAGCAACGTCTCAAGCCACTCCAGTCGAGCCATCAGCGCGAGGCAGGCGGGAACGTTCATTGTTCGGGCGTAGGTGTGGAAATCTTGTGCCTCAGCTTGCCAGTCTTAAGATTTCTTTTCTAGGGTAGCTACGACTACATTGTTTTTCCCTAGTATTCACTACAGACAGAGCTTAGTGAGATGGTTTGTTGCCTGAGGATTGGAATTTCTTCTTCGAATTTCTTCACAATACGAAATTACATTCGCCTGCCAAGCTCTGTGACCTCGAAGATCGTGTGTTGTTAAAGAAAAACGAAACCATAATCATGGAGTCAGCTTCTTCCGTTGCCATCTCACTCAGCATCGAGCCCCTTCTATACTATCCTAAAGAAACATCATGATATTTAAAGCAAATTTCCATATCACTAGCTAATCTAGAAGTTCCCGATAGTGATTACTTTATAATTTTTAATTTTGAGATGGTTTTATATCTATTGCTAGATATGGAGCTAAAAAAAGCGGAACTACAGTCCATTTAGATTTTTCATATACAAACATATCTGTTAAAGGTAGCGCTTCCTTGAATAATGTCGATTGTCCAGTATGATTTTGGCTTTCCACAGGCACAGATAATGTAACTAATACAATTTTTTGGAATTCATCATCTTTAATTTCATAAATTGAAAAGATTTTTATCGGCTTTTCACTTTCACTAATTTTGAAGCTTTTATGATATATACGATCAGCAAATGGAGAAAACATCTTTTCTTTGTATGGTAGATTATTATTTAGACAGCTTATAGCCTCAGTATAGTTTTTATTTATAATAGCTGAATAATACTTAATAATTATCTCTTTTAATTCATCAAGATTTGTCTTCTCACCTATATCTACTCTAAGACATTCTATTTCAAAATCTCCAAATCGATTATTCGAAGCATTCAGAAAACCTGAAAGTAGGCAAAAATAAATAAGAGCAAATATATCTAGTTTTATTTTATTCATAAAATCACTCACAATACTCATATAATCTTGCAATAAATACATTTTTCTCGGAAATAACAACACCATCACACGCAATTCGCGGTGGTATACAACCTTCTATTCGGTCAGGCAAATGAATATGAATTTCAATTTTTTGTCCAATCCATCTACCTTCGGGTGGCTTATCAGGAAATGGGCCAGTATCGCCAATCCTAATGGTTCCTAATGGTTGAGTATATCTACACCAATTCCCTTGGTGATTGAATGAAAATGCTGGTCCTAAATTCACTCCGTTTGAAAAGCCACAATATTCTAAGAAGTGCCTTGTTTTAGTAATTTCATTGTATTCTTGAATATAGACATCTCCGACACGTTTTTTCGGCGGACAACAATTCGGAGGAGCACAGGGATTTGAACCTTGTAAAGTAGGAAATATCATGATCGTGAGAATTGTAAAAACTATCAAGTATCTTGTCAACTTAATTTTTCTCATTTTTTTCCTTCGTTGACTAGTTTCTTTTTGCGATTTCGATAGCGGCCATTAGATCTGCTAATTCTTTTTCTATCTCTATTCTATCGACACCACTGACTAATGTGATATTTGGATTTAAGTTTTTCATAATCAACTCACTTTTTATGATCATTGACCTAGCAGCTCTCGAGTCAGAATTTTGATAGCGGATAACTTGTTTTGCATGGAATTGAGCCAAACTTAAATCTCCTCGAGCCGATGCTCGTATCATTAACCAATGATGACCATAAGCTAAATACCTGTGATGGGTCTGTATTGTAGTGACTTGATTATAGAGATCATCTGCACGATTATATAATCCTTGATCTACCAACCAATCACCGTATTGAATCATTATGTGCAATTTACCAGCATCGCTTATAGAACTACTAGAAATCCATTTTTGATATAGGCTCTCCCCCTCAGCGACCATTCCTTTTCTTAAGTAAGCTCTAATTACTAAAGAAGCTATCCCCCACCATGTTTCGCTCCCATCATTTAACTGATCCTGTGATGGATAAATATATTTTTCCCAGATTCTAATAGTTGTATCATTCCATCCCATATCATAACCTAAAAATCTTATTAATTTATCTATATGATGCCTTTGCTCTGCGATATTGGCTGAACGTGTTATTTCCTCTTCACAGCGACTGACTGCCAGCAATCCTATTTCATTGGCTAGCTGGTTTGATGCTGTGCTAACATTCATCTTTGTTATCTTGCGAGCAACATCAATAGCCAACGTGTAGCTATTTCTCGACTGTATCGTGGTAATGATTTCCCGATAGGCATCAGAGATAGATTTAGAATCCCCTTTCTTGAGCAACGCATCAAGCCATTCTATACGAGCCATTAGGGCGAGTGCAGAAGGCACGCCAGGGGTGCGGGCGTAGGTGTCGAACGTTTCTGCAGCGATTTTCCAATTTCCCGTTTTCTTCTCCAGCTTTGCAAGAGACCATAG
>JANWVL010000121.1 GCA_025056655.1 Candidatus Methylacidiphilales bacterium | reverse complement strand
GCTCATCACGCAGCGCGCCCGGCGCTCGACCTGCGTGATGAGATCGTCGCATTTTTTACTCCCGACGAATGTGAACAGCTTATCAAGCTCGACGATGGGTTAGTCGTCGGTTGGGGGCTGTTGGATAGGGGCAGCCAAGGCACGATCACCGGTGCACTTGACCCAGTTGGCTACCGCTTGCGCACTTGACGCGCAGATTGCGTCCGATGCGTCGGAAGCTGTGGCCATCTAGATATATCTCGACGGCTTAGCGCGGGATTATAGGCGGGTAGCCGATTGGGTTAGGCTGAGGAATGAAATGACGATGGCAGGCCTTGCACAGGTAGCGCTTGCTGCTGCTGTGATTCTTGCCTCGTTTGATCACCGATCCGCTTATGTCTCTTTGGATACTTCATGTATCCAATTTTATTTGCTCCCCTTAATCTAGGCCAATGCAAGTTGTTTATCAATTAAAAAATATAGTTAACAATACGTTATGTGCAGTGTGATAGAAATGAGAGTACAATCAGTAATGTACTTTACATAGTTAGCTACGCATGATTGTATTTAGAGAGAATTTTCTAGATAATTGTAGGTAGTACATAAATCCAAATACTTGCTTCATCCCGCGGGCAGCTCTGATAACCCGGATGCGCTTGCTTGAAGGGATGCCGCGGATTCCAGCATTGCACAAAGGACTCACCCGACCACCGTAGCTCCTACACACAAGGCGAAAAACGCTGCGAACGTTAGCTTAAGCAAGCGAGATTCACAAAAAGTCCGCAAAACTTGTTTCAACCGATTAGGTCTGCGACATGTTTTTCGTAATCAGAGATATTCCCCTGTCGTTAGTCTAAAGCAGTATACCCAATGAAGCCGTCTGTGCAGTACTGAAATGTCTGTCTCTCTGTATCCACCACTGCCTGCACCATGGCCTCATTGCGTATAGAGTATCTACCAGCTCATCAAGAAGCGCGCGCCGGCGATCGACCTGCGTGATGAGATAGAGGCATTTTTTATTCCCGACGAATGTGAACAGCTCATCAAGCTCGACGATCGGTTAGTCGTCAGTTGGGAGCTGTAGGATAGGGGAGGGTGGGTGAGCCAAGTTACATTCACCGGCGCACTTGAACCGCTTGGTCATCAATGGCGCATTTGACTCTCGGATGGCGACTGATGCGTTGGAAGCAATGGCGATCTAGATACTTTTCGATGACTTGAAGTAGAACTATAAGTGAGCAGTCGATTGTATTATGCTTATGGGTGATATAACGATTGCAAACATTGTAACTTTTGATATCTTTTCGCTCAGAAAGATTGGATTTGTGTGCTTGATCAGGTTTGTTGATTTTGGCTTATAATATAAGCATGAAAGCGCAAGAAGATGTTTTTGCCTACCTTATATGTAACGACCTTGATAAACTTGAGGATTTAGAAAAGATTTGCAAACAAATAAAGGGCGACGAATTAGATATTTTTAGGGTAGCGATACATTACATAAAATTTTTATACAACAGCAATAGGGACCCATTAAAAATAACTGTAGCGCTTGCTTTTTTGACCAAGATGAAAGACGAGTATTACGATAAAATTACGGCACCATTACTCAATAAAGGACGGGTAATTCAATGTGCTTTATACATATCACGTTACATTAGATATAAAGACCCTTACTATCTGGATAAAGCTATATCCATGCTTGATCACATGTACGCTTCGGAAATGGAAAATATAATAAAATTTTTAGCCATTGAACTAAAAAGAGACAAGTGGTTTCGAATAAAATTGATGGAGATAATTACAACATATTTGCAAGAATATGGTGTTCGCTCACTTAGATACGATTTACCTGAATTAATATTAATTCTATTAGCACGAATGGGTTTTTATAAAGATTTAGATAAGATTTTAGATGAAGTAAATTATTTTGTCTTGCGTAATGATAAAGGCACAAGTACGATTTTAAAAGAAATTCTTGAAAAACTTGATTATATAAAAGATAGCCTTGGTGTAAGTATAATAAACAAGATTTATAAAGAGGGAGTTATAAATTTAGCACGGCGACGGTCAGATATTTCTGATACTCTAAAAAATATTATAATAGGCCAATCTATAAAATATGGAGATTTTATTGATTTCGATGTATTAGAGCAGAATTGGCATGATTATGAAGATAAAAGTACTTTGATACTCGCCCTGAGTAACATTATTTATCGTCTGCGTCAGCTCGACGCGTCGAAGGGTATCGTATTGAGGGGTGAATATTATAGCAAAGAAAGGTTCGAGTTTTTGCTAAATAATCGCTGTGAAAGACTATATCAACTAATATCTAATCAGCCTATGCTTGATGATAATATAATATTAGCTATCGGAAAGACAGGGTCTAAAGAGTGTATTAATAAATTGAACGAATTGATAGATTCTTCAGATAATTCCATTAATATAAACATCCTAGACGCAGTTATTCATAGCATGGATGAGGGTTTGATTAACAAAACCATTCAAAAGTTTATCAAAAGAAGGTCCGTGAAGCTTTTTAACTATAAATATCCCGACTTTGTGGCTAAATTAATTAGCGAAGATAATTTGATCGAGATGATCAAAGCCTTTGACCGATTCACCTATAAAAAGCCTGATTATAAAAAGCGTGATAATATAGAGGCGTTATTATTAAATTACGCCAAATTGAAAAAGAGATGGGATATAATTGAGAAAATATTAGATAGTAGACTGAATGAAGATAAATTTGATGATTGCCTCAGGATAGCAATAGATATATCTCCAGATAAAGCAGCAGAATATTTGATAAGAAACAGAGGTAAAATCAAATCAATAAATCATAATATCTTGATGTTATGTGTTTATACAATGATAGAAAAAAACAACCAGACTGTTGAACATCTTCTAAAGCATATGGTTGTTGAATACAATTTATCAAACAAAATCAAGCACATTGTTTTATCAAGTGGAAGCCCCTCGGCCTTTAAATTTTTATACCAAAATGCACATATCTTAGCTAAAGGTTTCAAGATTGAAGATAAAGAGATTCTCAAATTTATACCAGAGGAAAATATTATTCAACCGGCATTGGATACAATAAGAAATACAAGCCAAGATGAACATCTTCAAGAGATAATGAATATATTGAAGGAATTAGACCAAGGTGATATTATACATAAAATGATAAAAACAGTTACGACGAATTCACCCGATCATTCATCAAGATCAGAACTAATAATATCTCTTAGTAAGCTTATTCCTACAATAAATGAAGAGATATTTTTATCTGCGTGAAGTAAATCCCATTGTTTTTAAAGTCAACTACTTCTCAAATATTTTCGGGAAGAGTGTTTTTAATCTAGGCCGATGTAAGTTGTTTATCAATCAAAAAAAATATAGTTGACAGTCTGTTATGTGCATGTGATAGAAATGATAGTATGCTCAACAGTGTAATTGACATAGTTAGCTACGCATGATTGCATTTAGAGAGAATTTTCTAAATAATTGTAGGTAGTACATAAATCAAAATACTTGCTTCATCCCGCGGATAGCTCTGATAACCCGGATGCGCTTGCTTGAAGGGATGCCGCCGATTCCTGCATTGCACAAAGGACGCAACCAACCGCCGTAGCTCCTCCACACACCGTGAAAAGCACTGCGCCGTCGGCCTAAGCGATCGAGATTCCTCACAACTCAGCAAGACTTGTTTCAACTGAATAGGTCTGCGACTTGCCAGGCGCAACTGGAAGATGCTACCACTGTAGTCCAAAGCGGCATACCCACTGAAGCCGTCGGTGCAATACTGAAATTCCCGTAGCGATTGATCTACCATCGCCAACACACTGCCTCATCACTGTATAGAGTATCTACCAGCTCATCATGCAGCGCGTCTGGCGATCGACCTGCGTGATGAGATCGGCACATTTTTTATTCCCGACGAATGTGAACTGCTCATCAAGCTCGACGATCGGTTAGTCGTCGGTTGGGGGCTGTAGGATAGGGGTGGGTGATGAGCCAGGCTACATTCACCGGCGCATTTGACCCGCTTGGTTATCAATGGCGCATTTGATTCTCGGATGGCGACTGAAGCGTTGGAAGCAATAGCGATCTAGATACTTGTCGATGACTTGAAGCAGAACTATAAGGGAGTAGTAGATTGTGTTATGCTTATAAGTGATATAACGATTGCAAACATTGTAACTTTTGATATCTTTTCGCTCAGAAAGATTGGATTTGTGTGATTGATCGGTTTTTTTGATTTCAGCTTATAATATAAACATGAAAGCGCAAGAAGATGTTTTTGCCTACCTTATATGTAATGACCTCAATAAACTTGAGGATTTAGAAAAGATTTGTAAACAAATAAAGGGCGACGAATTAGATATTTTTATGGTAGCGATGTATTATATAAAATTTTTATATAAAAGTAATAAGGATCCATTAAAAATAATTGTAGCGCTTGCTTTTTTGACCAAAATGAAAGACGAGTATTATGATGAAATTACGAAGCCATTATTCAATGAAGGAGAGATAATTCAATGTGCTTTATACATATCACATTACATTAGATATAAAAACCCTTACTATCTGGATAAAGCTATACCCATGTTTGACTCCATGGATCATTCGACCATGGAAAATATAATAAAATTTTTACTCATTGAATTAAAAGAAGATATGCTTTTCAGAACGAAATTGATGGAGAAAATTATAAAAGGTTTGCAAAAAGATGGTGCTCGTTCACTTAAAGACTATTCATTTGGAGCAAGATTAATTCTATTAGCACGAATGGGGTTTTATGAAGATTTAGATAAGATTTTAGATGAAGTAAATAATTTTGCCTTACATAAAGGTAAAAGCACACCCAAGATTTTAAAAAAAATACTTGAGCAACTTAATTATATAAAAGATCACCTAGGCACAAGTATAATAAATACGATTTATCAAGAGAGAGTTATAAATGTAGCACGGCAAAGGTTAGGTATGTCTGGTATTCTAAAAAATATTATAACAGGCCAATCTAAAAAATATGGAGATTTTATTGATTTCGATGTATTAGAGCGGAACTGGCATGATTATAAAGATGAAAGCACTTTGATACTCGCCCTGAGTAACATTATTTATCGTCTACGTCAGCTCGATGCATCGAATGGTGTCATATTACGAGGTAAATATTATAGCAAAGAAA
>JANWVL010000120.1 GCA_025056655.1 Candidatus Methylacidiphilales bacterium | reverse complement strand
TCTTCTCCAGTCTGCCGAGCTTCAGGTCGCTAGCTGGTTGTGGTGGACTCAGCACATATTTTATTTATCTTCCTTTAGCCATAGATTTCATCACTTCTATGTTAGCTCTCCAAGCGCCGAAAGGCATGGCAGCAGTGGATTTAAATCCACTGCTGCCATGCTTTAATCTTGTCTATTTTTCTACATCTATCCACTCAATAAGAACGCCAGATATTAACTTACCATCCGGCATGATGAGGTCATGATCATGAAGAGTTAGATAGCCTAATCTATTATTTTCTACATCTCCCACCTCTATTATTCTTAATCCACTCCAGCGTTTTTCTGGTAACTGAAGTATCTTGTATTGTGAGGAAGAATTAATATTCCGAATGATACTTGCTTCAGCGTTTTTGAAACTTAAGCCACTGAAGGCTACTATCTTATTATTTTCTCGCTTCCATTCCAAAACTAGCAAATTCTCCTTGTTAATGCCGCTAACATTAGCAATTTTATCAAGCATATTATCTAGTACAGGAGATGGTTGGCGGCATAGCTTGACGATATCCTCTATACTTTGTCGTTCTAAGACTTGAATCATGCGTTTATAATTTTGCTCGCCGAATAAAATATCCTGACGAAAGATCTGCTTTGATTTAAACTTATCTAAAACTTGATATGCGCTATATTCTACTCCAATCTTATTATCCTTGTATTTCTTTTCGTATATGATCAGGTTGCCATCTTTTATCTCGTAACTATCTATATAATGATTATGATATGTATAATAGCTTTCGTATAATGTTATAGGTTGAAACATATAAGGACGCACCTCACGCAAAGTGCATGCAATGGCTTTTTTCCCTGATCCATCTAATCTTATATCGTAAATCTTATTTTCAGAATAATCATGTAAACTCGCCAAATTTATTGGCTTGTTGTCATCTCCGTAATATGTTTCTTGTAACAGCAGTGCATCATTAGATGTTGTGTATTTAAAGACATCAACCAACTTGTCTTGAGGAGTCATGATTTTGGTCGTTGTAATAATCACGCTGATATTAGGCATGTATCTTACATCCCTGGTTCGAACTAGTTGCCCTGCTTTGTCATTAATCAAAGTTAACAAAGCTAATGTCTCAGATATACCATTTTTGTTGAAAATAAAGCGGTTCAGCAGATTAGCAGGAATAGTGATAGGCTTGGATAAATCAACATGAGTTGCACTCAATGGATTCATCGGCATAAGACCGTAACCCGGGGCAAAAGCATAGGTATTGATCGGATATTTAAAGATCTCAGGATTAATACGATGGCGGCGTCCCTCTTCTATGTCTTTAAACCACTCGCGAATTGGAGGATAGTAGAAAGCTAGGGCATTATAATAACCGGATGGATAAGCTTGTCCAACATCACGATTCTCGATTTTATTCATACGCATTAATATAGAAGGATCATAACTTCCATCATCGAAGGTATATAACCGCCACTTCTTAATATCATAGTCATAAATCACGCTTAATTGAATTTTAGGCACATATTCTAACATGTCAAAACAGCCTAATCCATTATAATTATAACCGTAACCAACCATACCACATACATATCCAGATGGAGAAACAAGGTAGAAATAAAATGTTATCAACGGAGTATCAAACGGAATTTCGCGTGGAGATATCACGGCATAATCGCGATATGAATAAACATTCATATTGGGATATGCTGCTACAATCAAGAAGAGTGGAGCTTCTTTTAAGCTATAAAATTGCCACGCTATTGGGTTAAAATCTAATTGCTCTAATAAAACATCGAGATCATAAAGCAACCCAGCATTCTGATATCTTCTCCATTCATTTACAAAAGAGGGGCTTAGCATATCTCTAAAATGATGCAGAGTGGGATGAAAACGCACTACTGCTACGGCTGCATCTAATGCCTCTTGCAGATGACAGGGTTCGATGTTGTCTGGAATTTTTAATCCATCTGCGCCCACAATTGGGTCTCGTTCATAAGAGCTCCGCCATTCTGTAGGCAATTCAGGACATGAGACCGAATTGTCGATCAAATCTCTGCGATAGTTAATCACCGGAATTTTTCCTCCGGCCGGATTACCCAGGATATCTTTAACTACCGGATATCTTGATTGGTCAAAAACAATTCTTCCTCTAGGCGCAAATTCATGTTTTAATGTAAATGGTGTAGCAGCGAAGCGTAGGCCTTCTGTTGATACGTATCTTGTCGAGAACATAGGTACTACAGAATTATTAGGTGGGCGTGATGATGCTTTCGGAAGAAAGAAATCACCTTCAGGGTTAAAGCGATCGTGTATATTGATAGTTTTATTCGAATTCAATGATAATGTTATCAGATTATCATTCTGTGATTGTGCTCTGACATTGATATGGAAGCATAAAAAGGCCGTAATGATCAATGGGACTAGGGTTCTCATTCTCATGCTCATACTCACTATTATATCCTCCATGGTGTTATAGTCAAGCCATTTTCCGTATATCTTGGCACTCTTATTTACAGGCGAATGGTTACTAGTTTGGTAAAAAACTAACATGGAAAAATCTTTTCTTTATTCTTTATCAGCCGCTGATTAAGATTAAAATTCTGGATTATGAGAAAGCCGCGAGATATGCTATAATACTTACTATGGCAACATTAGATGATCTGATAAGACAATATAAGGAATCGTCCCGAAATGAAAAACCACCAAAAGCGACTCCAAATCCAGATCATGTAAATAGTGATGAATCAGGTAATAAGGTGGTTGACGAATTGATAGATACCCCTGCATCAAAATCAAACATGGTTAATATAGATTATACGAATATAATGGAAATTTTTTCTGGTATGGAATTCAATGAAGATGTTATGACGGAACCTGAGGATACAAGAGATGAGGAGGATGATGGGGTTATTAAAAGAATAGAGGGATTAGGCCAGGAGAAGTTGACAGATAATTTGCCCACTCAAAATGTTGCAAGCTATGAGAAGAATATTGAAAAGATGGAATTCAATAACACAGCAGCCCAATTAAATCAAGAGCATATATTAAAAGATAAATATATTGACAAAGTAGATGATAATAAAAATAAAGATGAGGAGTTTTTTAGTGCTATTGATGATTTATATAAAGATCGAACGATTTCTGCAGTTAAAACAACTTACGAAAACATACCCTTGAAGATGATCCAAGTAGATATAGGTCAAGTTCGGGCAGCTCTTCCCCGCAGTATTCTACAAGAGTGTAATTTCAATAATGAATCGGTTATTAAAACAGCACTTGAGAAGATGAAGGATGATATTGTAATCAGAGGAGCTATGGAGAAGATATTAGAATTGGCTGATGATATTCGTAAAAACGGTTTGCTGCAGCCAATTGGCGTAGTTATGAAAAAAGACATCTATCAGATCATATATGGAGAAAGAAGATTTTGGGCTAGTATGTACAATTTTATTTTCAACAACGGCAGTGATACCATTTCAGCCATAATCTATCCAGGTGATATATCTAATGAACTGCAAATTCATATGCAGTGGGCTGAGAACATGCAGCGCGTGGATATACCGCCAGGAAGATTGGTTGAGATCGTATGCAATATATATACAAATGTCTTTGACGGTTTAATGAAATCAT
>JANWVL010000119.1 GCA_025056655.1 Candidatus Methylacidiphilales bacterium | reverse complement strand
TATTTTACGCCGAGCGGTCAGCCGTATTACAGTGCGACAAGGCTGAGGGTAGGGTATACAGGGCGAGAGATGTTGGTGAATACGTGGGGTGGGCTTGGAGCGGGGTTATATGATTATAGAAACCGCATCTATAGCACGGTCCACGGCCGCTTCCTGCAACCGGATCCGATCGGCTTCGATGCCGGGGATGTGAATTGGTATAGATATGTGGGGAATAATGCGGTGAATTATAAAGATTCACATGGTTTACGGAAGACATATGAGGATCAAGACGGGGCAGGAAAAGCAGGCTCAAAAAAAGCATGGGAAATGCAAAAATCGGATAAGGATAGATACGAATACTGTGGGAAAATATGCAAGAAATGTCCCAGCGGTCCATATTATTATACGGGGCCGATACGCGGTGGGCCAGGATTAGGCCAACATGGTAAAGGATCATGCCGACCGCAAGATGCGCCAGACTGTGATCCAGGAGATGAATGGGTGGCATATTATCATTCACATGATTCATCCCGGTCTTTTTCTGATGCTGATTATAATTATTCAGAAAGTTATGAAAGAGATGGTTATGTAGGAAGAGACAAGCCTAATCATGGTGGAAAACAATCTAAAGATCAGGTTCAAATAGATCATTATGAACATAAAAATAACAAAACAAACTATAATATATAAATCGATAAAATATCGCAAATTTTACATTTTATTATTGATGCTATTGCTAGTGTCTATATCAAATAGTTTAGTTTCAGGCATAAGAAATAGCCGATTAGATAAGTATCTTAAAACTTTAAAAATGCATGAGAATGGTAAGCACAATAGATATAGGTATAATTGGAGCGTGAGTGTATTTGTTACTGGTTTTCCTCCATATAGATTAGAATTTGATGATATTAATAGAGTCATATATTCTTATCAATTTAGCGGGATTTGTGGATATTGGATTGGGGAAGTCCTCGCAGTTAAGAAAATTAGACGTAAAGACTATGATTTCTTTAGGAAAAAATATTTAGAACTTCTAAATCTAAGTAAATCCATAATGTGTAACGATACCATGAGTTTAGATGGGAGCATGTATATATTTACGAATTATGAACACGAGTTGAATGAAGTTAATAACTCTCAAAAAATTCATCTTACCGATAGTTGTATAATTAAAAAACCTGAACTTAGAAAATGCATTGAATATATAATAAGTGTATTTGAACCTATCCATATTTTAGATGGTGAACAATCATGTATATACGATAGATCTTATAGATCAATAATTATTGACAAAAAAAATCGTAATTATAGAACTAAGTTTTAAGCGAGCGGATACTGAGTTTCATTATTTTATCAAATAAGTTTGCAAATGACCTGGGATTGGGTTGTGTAGTGGAAATAACAAAATGTTAAATGTGCAAGAAAACTACAGCCCGAATAGTAGGAGATATTGTGAAGTAGTGATGAAGAATAGTTATTTACACGAGAGCTTTCCTTTGAGCTTTATACACGGCCGCTTCCTGCACCCCGACCTCATCGGCTTTGAGGCTGGGGATGTGAATTGGTATAGATATGTGGTGAATGGGGTTATTAATGCGACCGATCCTCATGGGTTGTGGCGCCATCATGGTAATTGGGGTGGGCCAGGATGGGTGAATGGTAATACAGGTAATGAATGTAAGGATTTTCCTCGGGAAGGTGAACCTGGATTCGTTCCTCCAATAGATAATCGGGATAGATGCTATTATGAACATGATGTCTGTTTGAATGATTGTAGTAGAATAAAGTGTGAGGACGAAAGAAAGGAATGTCGCGTTAAGTGTGATAATGAATTGTCAATTTGCCTTCGGAACCTTCCGGAAAATGAAAAAACATTGGGAACGAAATTTGAAGAATGGATTTTTGGGGGTGATGGATGGAACAATAATCCAGGTGAGTATAACCATAATCCACATAATCCAAATATGAACCCACAGTTAGAGTCTAGGCATGGTGCTTATCCCGGTTGATATGAACACGATATGCAAATATATCTTAATTATATATAGACTTATTGTTTACTTGATTTTTATAGAATTTGGAATATTTTTAACTGTATTTTTTAAAGATTTTCACAATTTAAATTATCATTCTAATTCACATATCGATTTATCACAATATGCAAAAAAAACACTATCAATGCTTGCATTATCTTTTTCTACGCCCTATTTGCAAATATATGCAGTATTATTAGTAGTTTTTATGTTGTATTTGTCTTTCTATAAATTATCTGTTAAAAAATTTCTCTTCTATTCATCTTGGGCATAATTCAAGGGCTAATATTTATACTCATGTGGAGCACGCCTTAAATTGCTTGTTCACCAAATTTGATCGATGATATAGTAAAAAATGTAAAGTAGCATTATTCATGTCCGTTATCGATTATTGATATAATTAACAAACAATTGATTTAGATTTTCCCTAGTGATTGGGTAATGGCTTAGATGTGAGAGGAGGGGATATTGAAATAACTTGAGCCGATGCGGATGAAAAAAGGGGCGCATCTTTTTTGCGGGAACGATGACTTCTGGGTGGCCCCATTATTAAATGGCCTGTAAGGAAGTTAGCCTCACTTTATGGCTAAGCAAGGCACGTAGAGCCACAAAAATGTGAAAAATAAACCTTTACAAATGATCCACATAATGCAAAATGACAAAGTGCAAAGTGTATCAGAAAATCGAGCACAAAAAGTAGCAGTGGCATCCCTGCTGCTGAATACCTCATCAAGTTTCTTTATTGACACCACACGCAACTGCGTTTACAGCACCGTTCACGGCCGCTTCCTGCAACCGGATCCGATAGGGTTTGATGCCGGGGATGTGAATTGGTATAGATATGTGAATAATAGTCCGTTGAATTACACGGATCCTGAGGGGCTTTTTCATTGTGAAATAGATTGTGCTTTTGCTGATCTAAGTAATAAATGTGATGCAGTGATAAAATCGCTAGTCTATGCG
>JANWVL010000118.1 GCA_025056655.1 Candidatus Methylacidiphilales bacterium | reverse complement strand
TACGATGCCCAAGGGCGCATCTATTACCGATGGGTGCGAGAAGCTGACGGGAAAGGGACGGACGAACGTTTCATCTACGATGCGCTGGGCAGACGCATCAAGACAGAGGGGTGGACGATCCAGAATTACGCTTGGCTGAGTCGACACGAACAATACTTCTACGATCCCCTTCACGAATTTCTTGAGATCGGTGTGGCGGTGAATGGACAACGCACATGGAAAGTGCATGGGCCGGACCTTGATGGGAGATATGGTTCTTTGCACGGGATTGGCGGGGTAGAGGCGTGGATCGAGGAAGGAAGCGGCACGGGAGGGAGTGCGGTGGCAAGGGGGAACGTGAATGATGCGTATGGACATAGCGTGAGGTATGTTTATAACAACGTGATGACGTGGAAAGAGACACGTTATCTGGGTTACGGCCCCTCGCGTGAAGCAGTAAAGAAGCGGCTGGGCGAGGGAGTGGGCTTGCACGAGGCGAGCGGTTGGCGGGGGTATCGCCTCGAAGGCGAGGTCATTCACATGGGGGCAAGGCTATATCATTATCCCACCGCGCGTTTCCTAGCCGCCGATCCCCTTGGCTACGCCTCAGATATGAGCCTCTACAGTTACGCGAATAATGATCCGGTGAATGGCGTGGATCCGACGGGCAGGGCTTTTTATGGATTTGAGGGGACGCATTATCCTAAGCCGGACGGAAGCCAGACCGTAGTTCAACAATTAGTGGAGAATTATGCAGGTGCTAATGCTCATTACTTCCCCGGTGTTGGAAGTCCTAACGAAGGGGTAATAGAAGGCATGACAGGATTAGGCGTGACAAGTGTAGCCAATGCTGCCTACAATCAGATCGTGCAGAATTACAATAATGGCGATACAGTGATCAACATGGCAGGATGGAGTCGGGGGAATGTGAGCATGATGCAAGTGGCTGATAGAATCTATAATGAAGGCATTCCTGATTTGAGTGCAGGGACGAAGATTGAAGTTAGTTATGCAGGCTATCCTGGTGCAGTGAGTAATATCAAAGTGGTGCCCAATGCATATTTAGTGCCTCCTTACAGCAATGAAAAGATCATCACCCAAATGCACATGATCGATCCGGTGTATGCAATGGGCTGGCCATACAACGATATAGATATCGGATATACAAAAACGATCCCGCCGAATGTGAATGAAAGTTTTGTATATATAGCGCAGCAAAATACAGTCTCCAACACTTTAAAAGATAGGCTTATTGATCCAGCTATCAATAACCGAACTATTCCTTCAGGCATTGATAATTTTTATTATTTTAATGGTATCC
>JANWVL010000117.1 GCA_025056655.1 Candidatus Methylacidiphilales bacterium | reverse complement strand
CTGAACTGACCAATATGTCGAACCTGATTCACATCGCAACAGCAGCCGATGAAAACTTTGCGCTGCCTGTAGCGGTCATGTTACGGTCAATTATTGATAATCTAAATAAATATTATACTATCCATGCATCTATATTAGATTGCGGCCTTTCAATACGCTCGCGAAAACACATCATCGCCTCGCTGCCAAAAGCCTGGATTACATTGAACTTTTATCATCTAAATAACGACCTATTTCGTGGATTGCGAGTCGATGGGCATGTCTCCCAAGCCACATACGCGAGGCTTTTCATTGATCAAGTTTTTCACAAACAAATTGACAAACTCTTGTATCTCGACGGAGATACCTTATCTGTACATGATATCTCGATATTATGGAATATTTCCGTTGAGCACTTTTTTCTCGCGGCAATCCAGGACCCGGTAGCGGGGGTTGTCGGTAAATCACCTCAGATGATGCACTGGGCGGGCTGGGACGTTGCGGAGGGTACAAAGATATTTAACGCGGGAGTGATGTTGATTAACACAAGAAAATGGGAACAAGAGGGGATTTGTAAAAAAGCGATCGAGGTGGCTCGATCGTTTCCTCAACGGATGAAGTGGTGGGATCAATGTGCGCTGAATTACGTAATACGAGGTAAATTTCTTAATATTGATCTAAAATGGAATGTCATGCCCCACTTGTATTATCCACCGAATTGCTTTGACGTGATTTATAGCCGGGATATTATTGAGGCGGCGATTCGTGATCCATATATTGTTCATTTTTCTGGAAACAACCGACCATGGAGGGGGTGCAATCGTCATTGGAGGGAAACAGATTTTTATCGCTATTTGTATAGAACCAAATATAGGAAGAGAGTGCCATTTGCGCCATGGATGGGACGCGGCCGAACTTCGTTTCATAAAATAGCCCGTTATAGTCAAAATTTGTATCAACAATTTGCATCTGGTCTATCTAGCGGGGTGTTTGATATAAATAACGGTGAGTCTAAAGGAAGTACTTAATCATATTTTTGTTGGTCATATCATGGTGTATCATTATGTATAATGAATACATGGTTTATCTCGAAACGAGGATCATTTTAGACATGTTTTTAGTGTTAATCTAATGAATGAAGAGTCGGGAGATAGTTGTGTAACCTTGTGATAATGTTAACGTATTTTGAGTTCTTTGCATTTTTGAAATGATCGTTAAGAATGCTCGTGAAGAGAGCGATAAAAAAGATTATCCGCATGTTAGTCGCGAACGACCGCATGTGGACTTTGGCGGAGCGATCTGTCCTAAAGGTGGCACGGTATGCCGAATGGAGCCGCCAGTTGGTGAAAGAAGGTCATCCCGGTCGTGAAAAACCCGAGGAGATCTCGCGGCCGGTCTTTTCAGGGAATCGGGTGCGCCACGGGCCGTTCGCAGGAATGGTTTATGAGAATGACACGTTTTGTTGCAGCGCGATCGCGCCGAAATTGCTCGGCAGTTATGAACGGGAGATCCAGCCCTGGATTGAATCGCTTTTGCTTGATCGTTGGGAAGGCGTTGTCGATGTGGGCTGCGCAGAGGGGTATTACGCGGTAGGCTTTGCCTGTAAGATT
>JANWVL010000116.1 GCA_025056655.1 Candidatus Methylacidiphilales bacterium | reverse complement strand
ATCCTCTCCATGCAAGGAATATTGACGACTTACACTCGAATCGGGGCTTTCAAGAAAAATTGGCGAGCCTTTCTTCAACATTTCTACGAACGCGCTTGGCTCCCCTATGCCACAATCATCACTTGCGAGTCAGAATGGGGGCGCAACGAAATTAAAAAAATCGCCCCTAAAGCTGAGATAGAGCTGGTCGAATACGGGGTGCATCCCAGTTTTTATCAAGTCAAATGGCAGCCCGATCCGCGTCGCCCCATCTTTCTATTTATCGGCACTATCGACTATCGCAAAGGCATGGATGTTCTCCTAAAAGCACTAAAGAGTTCTCCGACGAAGAAAGACTACGAGGTCCGAATCATCGGGTCAGGCGAATATCAAAGCTCGTTCGAAGGACTACCCAATGTCCGTATCCTAGGCAATCTGCCTTGGCTATCGGTGCAGCAAGAATTAGCCAAAGCGTGGGCTGTTTTGCTTCCCACGCGGGCCGACACCAGCCCAAACGTAGCCAAAGAAGCTCGTGTTGTAGGAGTCCCTGTCGTCACAACGCCCTACGGCGGCCAGTCAGGGTATATTCAACACATGGAAAACGGCTGGATATTGCACCCCCTCACACCGGAGAACCTATCAAAGGCAATGCAGACGCTTAGCCATGACTTTTCCCTCGTCCGCAGCTTGGGAGCTCGTCATCATGATCGCGACAGAGCTTATTTTAGACCAGAGCGCACGGCTGAAGGCTTTATCCGCCTGTATAAAAGAATGCTTGCGCAGTAAACCTCTCTATTCACCCAAAAACTTCTTTGCTCGCAAGATTCTTACTTCGCTCTCGTAAGCAATCATGGCGTATTGCGGAAAATAGTCTCTTTCCAAAATTTCTAGCAACCGCTGTGCACGAGCAGGAGAGAGTATCACCTCCATCTGGATATTCGCAAACTCCTCCATCTCCCCATAACGCACACCTTGATGCCCTTCGCCTTGCACCTCAAACCACGTAAAGCCAGACACCCCCAAAGAACGAAGCAACTGCGAGATCGGTTCACGAGCTAAAGCCTCACATATGATGGTAACTAAACGCGCTGTCGTAGGAGCCGTGTGCATATCCAAATCTCTACCTAATCCTAAGCGGCATAAAGCCACGAAGCGAAAAGAAAATACAAAGGCGTCCCCACCGAAAGATTAAATGGAAACGTAATGCCCAACGAAGCCGTCAAATAATAGGTCGGATTCGCCTCAGGAATCGAAATCCTAACCGCTGCCGGTGCCGCAATATAAGAAGCACTGGCAGATAACACCCCTAACAATGTCGCCCCGCCCAATGAAAGCCCACTCCACTTTCCAAGGCAGACCCCGACCACACCGTTGAAAAGCGGCATTAACGTGCCAAATAAAATTAAAAACACACCCAACTTAGGAAGCGCGTTAATTCGTCGCCCCGCGACAATCCCCATCTCAAGAAGAAAAAGACAAAGGATACCTATGAATGGCGCAACAAAAAAGGCATGCGTCATCTCCCCGCCTCGTTCCCCTGCTGCCCAGCCGATAAAAAGCGATCCGAGCAATAAAAAAATACTTTTACCAAAAAGTGCCTCTCGCAAAGCCGGTTTTAAGGCGTTCCCTAAAGTCCCTGCTCTCCAGCCACTAGAAAGGCGAGCTAAGACTATACTGATCACAATCGCAGGAGATTCCATCACAGCCAGAAATGCACTCGCGTATGGTTCATACGATACTTGCACCAGCTTGAGATAATTAGTCGCCGCAATAAACGTCACGGCACTCACTGAACCATAATGAGCAGCAATAGCCGCAGCGTCTGCCGATGAAAGACGGCTAAACGCTTTGATTATAAAAAAACTCCACAGCGGGATCAGCATCCCCAGCGCAACCGCACTCAATGTCGGAAGCCACACCTTTTCCAACCCCACTTGCGATAACGCCACACCCCCTTTGAATCCAATCGCACACAGCAAGTAAATTGTAAGCGTAGCATACAACGCTTCGGGAAGCTTCAAGTCACTACGCAAGATTGAGGCCAGCAACCCTAAACCAAAAAATAAAATCGGAGGAGAAGTCAGATTCAGGATAATGAGTTCCATGTGAAGACTAAAAGGATAAGCTACCAAAGAGCGAGTCGATCTAAAATGTTTTTCATATTCACCACGACCGATATGCTTACCATATGCTCGCAAAAGCTCATGCAGCCGCTGTCTGGGGTGTCGATGCGTTGCCAGTCGAAATCGAGGTAAACGCCACCTGGGGAGAGACTCAAACTATCGTTGTCGGCCTCCCTGATGCCGCAGTCCGTGAAAGTAAAGACCGAGTCCGCACCGCTCTCGAAAACAGCGGTTTTAGATATCCTATCGGCAAATTAACGATCAATCTCGCCCCAGCCGACGTGCGAAAAGAGGGACCAAGCTTTGATCTGCCTATCGCAGTCGGAATTCTCGCTGCAAGTGAACAACTCGACCCGAATCACCTTGCCGACACCTGGATTGTCGGCGAGCTCGCCCTAAGCGGTGAAGTCAGATCTGTAAAAGGAGTCCTACCCATCACTCTTGAAGCCCAGAGACAGCGCGTCCGCAGAATCATCGTCCCTTACTCCAATGCCCTAGAAGGAGGCGTTGTCGAGGGCATAGAAGTTTACGGAGTTCGCACCCTGCTTGAAGCTGTCGCTCTCATAAAAGGCGAAGCCATAATAAAACCAACCCGTGTTGCCGTCGATTCATTACTCCACGATATTTGCGACTCGGCAGAATTAGACTTTGCAGACGTCAAAGGACAAGAGCTTGCTAAACGCGCCATCGAAGTCGCTGTAGCCGGCGGACACAACCTCCTCATGATTGGTCCACCGGGCAGTGGAAAGTCCATGTTGGCCAAACGTATTCCTACAATATTTCCGCCAATGACTTTAGATGAAGCACTGGAGATTACTCGTATCCATAGTGTAGTTGGCCTGTTACCCGATCGTCATGCTATTATTCGACATCGACCTTTTCGATCGCCACACCACACCGTCTCCGATGTCGGTCTTATCGGCGGCACAGCTACACCGACCCCAGGTGAAGTCAGTCTTGCTCATCACGGCGTCCTTTTTTTAGATGAATTGCCTGAATTCAAACGGACTACCCTTGAAGTCCTCCGTCAACCGCTTGAAGATGGACAAGTCACAATCTCTCGAGCCGCCGGCACAATGACTTTCCCAGCCCAGTTCATGCTCGTCGCCGCCATGAATCCCACACCCACAGGAAATTTCGGAGATAGCGCATTAGGCAAATGCAGCCCTGCAGCCGTTCAACGTTATCTCAACAAAATCTCAGGTCCATTACTCGATCGAATTGATATTCACATTGAAGTTCCCGCCATTAAGCATGAGCTTCTCCTCCGAAATAAACCCGCAGAGCCATCGGCTGCAATCCGCGAAAGAGTCATTAAGGCCCGCGCTATACAACAGGAGCGGTTCAAAGGCAAACGCCGCATCCGATGCAATGCGCAAATGGGCACTAAAGAAATTCGGCAATATTGCGCGTTAACCGAAAGTCAACAAGAGCTACTCCGCTACGCATTGAATGACCTCAATTTGAGCGCACGCGCCTATGATCGAATTCTCAAAGTAGCTCGGACCATAGCTGACCTCGCTGGAGAGCCATCCATCCAAGACTCACACATCGAGGAGGCGATTCAATATCGCACCCTTGACCGCCAAATCTGGCGCTAGCTGACCAGTCTTTGTTAGAAATAAACATTGACACTGCATTGTCCCTTATTAAGACTGAGTCTCAATATGAATAAGACACTTATCTATCTATCACTAACTCTCGCTGTATTCTCAAACCTCGTTCACGCCCAATCCCACGGCTCAAATGTTCAACCTTTGCCGGCTATCACAGTTGTCGGGAAACGAGAAACGAACGCTCTATCCTTACCTCTCCCAGCAGATGAGAACGGCAAGATATATCAGGGTAAAAAAACCACACTTAGTCGCATTGATAAACTTCCGCGCATTGCGGCGAGCCAACAGCGACAAGTCTTTTCCCAGACTCCAGGCTTAGTCGTCTCAGAAGTCATGAATCGAGGCATCGTCAACCTCACCTACAGAGGCATCGGAGACCCACACGAAGCGCAAGATATGCTACTCTTTCAAGACGGCATCCCAATTCAGCACAGTCTCCACGGCTATGCCACGATGTATTACACTACACCATCCCAGCTTATCAAAGGAGTGGAGTTCATTCGCGGCGGCTCATCGTTGCTTTACGGTCCGCAGCCTGGTCCTACAGTGAATTACATTTTAGACACGCCATCCTTAAAATCTGCCGCGGCCGACCATGGAAGCGATCCCAAGCAGATTGTCTCTCGATCTCCTCTTACAAAGTCTGACCGGGGATATATCACTGAATTCATTTTCGGCTCCTATGATCAGATTTCTAGCTTCAATAAAGTAACTTTCAGCGGTGAGAAGTCCGCCGGATTTGGAAGTTTCCTTTATGAAAAATCAGATGGCTCACGTTCAAACGGTGACTATGAAATTCATGGTGGCACCGCAAAACTTCAGTGGAGGCCATACGAGGACAGTTTGTTGACTTTCGGTCTCGACATTTACGAGGCTGAAGTCGGTGAGCCAGGCCGTCTCACCCTCGCTGAATACAACGCCAACCGAAAACTCACCCGCACTCGCTTTGATCGGCTTAAGTGGAATCGCTTCGTTGGCGCAATACAACTGGAACAGACGTTATCCGACCGCGCAAAGCTTTTTGCAAAGGCTTGGGGGGGCTATACCTCTCGCTACAGCACACGAGAGCGTTTCAATGCTGCGCGCGTTTCCCTCAACAATGCCAACATCGATTTGCAAGAGTTTTTCACCGGAGGTCTCGACACCCGACTCGCGTTGAATTGGGATGCTTGGGAAGAAAATCATCTTTTAGCGGCTGGATTCACCGCTGTTTATACTAACAGCCCTCGTCTTCAAAAACGATCAGCTCTTGGAAGGCTGGGAACGTTTCAAGGCCAGACTCGATACCGTTTTGATCGGGAGACCTATTACGGCGCATTATTTGCCGAAAATCGTTTTCAAATCGGCCGGCTCGCCATCATTCCCGCAGCGCGTCTCGAGCTGATCAACAACCGAATCCATGAAGAGGTCAATTTTGACAAAACCACAGCTCCACTCATCAACATTGATGATCTTGATATCGTCAGCCTCTTCGGACTGGGGCTCGAATACGAACTTTCCTCAGAACACACGTTCTATGCTAATGTCTCTCAAGGCTACAAGCCACCAGGCTTTGACAATCTTGCTCCTACAGGCAACGCTCTTGCAGCTACTGAACTCGAAGCAGGCAAGAGCCTTTCATTCGAAATCGGAGCCCGCGGCACGCCATGGTCTTGGCTTCGATATGACGCCAGCCTCTTTTGGATAAACTATGAAAACCAATTCGGAAGCTTTACCGTTGCGCCTGGAATCAGTCAGTTTCGCAACAGCGGCGATGCCTACTACCGCGGCTGGGAAGGCGCTCTCGAGCTAGATCTCTCAGCACTTGTTGATCAACTATCCAAAAAGGGCGACTTCTCCGACCGCTTAGGAAGCCTTATTTTATCAGCCAATGGCCAGCTTCTCGATGCAAAATTTCACTCTGGCCCGCTCGACGGCAAACGACCTGATTATGCGCCAGATTACCTAGTCAAGATCGGCCCTATTTATAACTACAAAGATAAGCTCAAACTTTCGTTCACGGGTCAGATTATCGGAGGTCAATTTTGGCAAGACTCGAATCTCCCGGCTAATGGTGTGAGCACCATTCCTGCCTTTGCCGTATTCGACTTCACAGGAGAGATGAAAATCTATCGTGATACGGCTACGCTGATTTTTGGCGTCAATAACGTTTTCGATCGGAAATACTATTCTCGCGTGCGATCCGACGGCATAGAGCCGGCAGATGGCCGCACTTACTATGCGGGCTTACGTTTAACTTTTTAAGCACTTGGTTATTAAAGCGAGCTTAAGAAGCGCCTCATCAAACTGAGCATTTACGTAGCTCTCCTCCGCATGAGGCGAGATTTCTCAGCGCTAAAAAAGCTTTGTTTATCAGCCTGAAATTATATTTTGAGGGCTGGATATGGCTTATCGCAGTTGTCTTTGGCGCTTGCTTTTTGCGCAGACACAAGTCGCCTTCAATGACAACGCTGCTAAGATGTTGCTTATGGCCCTTGCGGCCGCCGTCCTTCCCAACGAAGAACAAAAGCAACTTGCTACGACCTTAATGGCCGCGCTCCTTGTTGTGCCGACAATTCTACTAAGCCCGTTTGCGGGTTGGTTGGCGGATCGATATTCAAAAAGCCATGTATTAAACTGGTCTCTGATCGGCCAAATCATTGCAATGGGATGGCTTTTAGCCGCCGTCTGGACCCATCATTTAGATTGGGCGATAGCAGGATTTGGATTGCTTGCGGTGCAAGTAGCCATTTTTTCTCCCGCTAAGATGGGCATCCTCAAGGAAATTGTCGGATCCGAGCGTCTCATCCGCGCTGTGGGATGGATGGAGATGCTAACCATCACTGCAATTTTACTCGGCGGCTTCGCAGGAGGATGGCTGTTCGACGTTCTCACTCATCACGCCAACAAACAGGCATGGGTGGGTGCTTTATGGGGCATGTTAATTCTATCTGCAGGAGCCCTGCTTGCGTGGTGGGTTTTTATTCAAGTCCGTTTTACGGAGGCACGCGCTCCTCAGGAAAAATTCAGAGCCTCTCTTTTTTGGGAACACTTTGAACAACTTCGTCGCCTCTGGTCGAGACGTGATTTCCGACTTGCTGCGTTAGGCGTAGCCTATTTTTTCGCGCTTGGGAATCTGCTCTTTTTAATCTTGTGGCAGGAGTGCCGTGAGTATCACTCTGAAAATGTAACGGGCGCCGGCACGATGATCGGCGTGCTGCTCTGCTGCCTAGGCAGTGGATTGGTGATCGGTTGCCTGTGGGCTGGATATATTTGTCGCAAGATGCTCGAGCTCGGCCTCGTCGCAGTCGGAGCAGTTGGAGTGGTCGGTGGATTGGTGGCAGTCAGCTTAGCGACGATAGACAGTTTATCTATTCATCTTGCTTTAATAGCAGTCGGACTATTTGGCGCATTCATCATTGTGCCTTTGAACACTTACCTTCAAGACCGTGCGGGTGAGGAGGAGCGCGGACGCATCATGGCAGCTAGTAATCTCCTCACTAGCCTCATCGGAGTAGCGACTATCGCTTTACAATATTTCATGGCAATCACTTTGAAATGGGACGGCACAACACAGGTAATGGCCTTAGTGCCTATTAGTGTTGGTGTGGCCTACTATGTTGTTGGATTGCTTCCTGAGGGTGTGTTGAGACTTATTGCGATCATGTTGGGCAAAATTTTTTACCGAATAGAAGTTTTCGGGCTCGAACGCATCCCTTCAAATGGTGCTTTGTTAATATGCAACCATGTGAGTTATGTGGATGCAATCATACTGGGATTAGCTATTCGCAAGCGCATACGTTTTATAGCGTTTGAATGGTTTCATAAACAGCCCATCTTGGGCCTGCTACTTAGGATATTTGGTGTGCTTTCTATTTCTCCACAGCACTCAAAAGAGGCGATTCGCACAGCTACAGATGCCTTACGTCGAGGCGAGTTAGTCGCGATATTCCCTGAAGGACAACTCACACGCATCGGCCTTTTATTGAGGCTCGAGCGCGGTTTTGAACTTATCGCTCGGCGAAGCGGGAAACCTGTCATCCCCGTTACAATCGATTCGTTATGGGGATCAATTTTTTCATTTAAAGGTGGGCGATATTTCTGGAAATGGCCCCACCGTTTGCCGTATCATGTGCGGGTGCATATCGGTGAGCCGTTAGCAGCCCAGCAAGCAACAGCAGAAGAAGCGCGATGGGCTATGATGGATGGTGACCAAGCCGCCTTCTCCAAGCGTCCAGAGCTTAATGGGCATTTAGCATGGAGATGTTTCAAAGGCTTAATCAAACACAGCCTCCTTGAAATTATCATAGACCGCACAAACCCCGAACAGGTGCGTCGTTTGAAAGCCGGAACCTTCCTTGCCTTGGCTATCGCTCTATCCAAGCGTTGGAAAAAACTCCTAAAAGGAGAGAATCGCGTCGGAGTGGTGTTGCCTCCCGGTATCGGCGGTCATGCGACAAATTTAGCCCTTCAGTTCTTAAATATTGTGCCAGTCAACTTGAATTACACAATGGGCAAAACGGCTGCTACATCGTGTATCCGACGATCGGGAATCCGCACGATAATTACTGCCGAAGCTCTTAAAAAGCGCTTCCCTGAGTTTCCTTGGAACGACGAAAACCTTTACCGTTGTCTTGATATCTCCGAAGAAATCAAGGCTTGCGGCAAAAAACAAGTTTTGAAATGGCTTGTTTTGGCTCATCTGTTTAGATCTACACTCGGTTACCTACTAGGTATCCCGCGCCATGGCGGCCAAAAAGAAGCGGGGTTGCTCTTCACAAGCGGCAGTGTCGGAGAACCCAAAGGCGTGCCGCTGACTCATCGAAATATCATCGCAAACATCGAGCAGATCGCACACGTGAATGTCATTCAGAAAACGGATAAAGTTTTGGCCTGCCTACCGATCTTCCACAGTTTCGGTTTCACCGTTACACTTTGGTATCCTCTTGCTTGCGGCGTCCCGATCGTTACATTGCCTTCACCGCTTGATACAAAGGCCATCGCCGAGGCAGTCAAAGAAGAAAAAATCACCTTACTCATAAGCACGCCTACATTCTTGAGAGGTCATTTGAAACGGACACCCCACGAATCCTTCAAGTCGTTGCGAGCAGTAATCACAGGCGCTGAAAAATTGCCATCAGATCTAGCTCGGGCGTTTGAAAACAAATTTAATATCAAGATCTACGAAGGATATGGTCTTACTGAGACAAGCCCAGTCGTGAGCGTTAATCTTCCCGATCCTCCCAAAAACATTGATGCAGACCAGCCGCAAGAGGGTTCAAGAAAAGGAAGCGTAGGCCGACTGCTGCCAGGCATCACGGCTAGGATCGTAGATTCAGACACTGGCAAATTCCTTGGCTTTGATCAGACAGGCATACTCTGGCTAAAAGGTGCGAATGTCTTTAACGGATACTTTCAAGACCCAGAACGAACTGAAACGGTATTTCACGATGGATGGTTTATCACAGGAGATATAGCACGATTGGATAAAGATGGATTTTTATTTATTGAAGGACGCATTTCACGCTTTTCAAAAATAGCCGGAGAAATGGTGCCTCATGGAACGATCGAGGATGCGCTACACCGCTTGTATCCTGCGGTAAATGAAGACTCAGCAGTTGAGTTTGCCATCGTCAGCCTTCCCGATGAAGAAAAAGGAGAAGCCTTGATTCTCGTGACCACCCGTGAACTCAACTGGGACGAGATGCGCCACCGTTTACATACTGAAGCAGGGCTTCCTAACCTCTGGATCCCTCGCCGTGTCAAATTGGTGGATAAGATTCCTGTTCTTGCTTCAGGAAAACTTGACTTAGCGGGACTCAAGAAGCTCGTTATGGAAAATTGATCATCGAATTTTCAGATATAAAATGAATCACCCATTTTTAGTTCTTCAAAAAAGCTCAGTAAGCTTACTACTTTGTCTCTTTGCAGCTCTCCTCTCATCACTACAAGCAGTAGAAGAGCAACCCTACACCCTCATCAAAAAATACGGACCATTGGAAATCCGCAATTATCCCTCAGCCAACCTCGCGCAAATTCAAGTCCAAGGTGAATCCTACCGTTCCATACTAAACCAAGGATTCCGTTCTCTTGCCTCATATATTTTTGGGAAGAACCAAGCCCAGCAAAAAATCGCCATGACCGCTCCCGTCATTTACACTCCCGCCCCTGATTCAGCTTCTTCCCCTGCTCATGCAGGAACAATGGCCTTTGTGATGCCTCAACACCTTTCCTTTGAAGCTTTGCCTAAACCCGATAGCTCATCCATCATTCTCTCACGGACACGACCCGTTACTGTGGCACATCTATCGTTTGGTGGGTTTTTACAATTTGCGGGCTACCGCACCTTTGCCAAAAAAGAAAAAGAACTCATGAAACTTCTCGAAGACCATCGCCTTACCCCTAGGGGTCCTATTCAGCATCACTATTACACAGATCCCTTTAATCCGTTTCCGAGATACGCCATTTCAACGGAGATTCTTCCACCTTAATTTTATTCGCTTCTTTAGTTGCTGCCTACCTCTCCCTCTTGAAACGTAAAAGGGCAGACTTGCTTCTCATCACTTAACGGCTAGGAATTTACACATGAAAATTTCACGTTCTATTTTCTTGGCCTTTTTATTCACATTACTTTTCAGCCTCAATCCGAAGATCTCTTTTGCTACAGATAGCGAACAATCAACTCCACCCCCTGAAGAAGTCACTGAAAACACAGATAATAAAAACACACCCGAATCTGAATCCCAAAACTCATCACCACAACCTCCGTCTCCCCCTCCCTCTTCTGAGTCTTCCGAGGAAAAAACAGCTACACCGGATGAAACCTCATCAAAACAGCAACTCATCCGCCAGCTCCTTTCCCTCACCAAAGCGAATGACCCACAAACCATCGCAGATCAATTCTCAGCATCTGCCTCTGCGCAACTCGCACTCCTCGCTCAACAATTTACTGACGGT
>JANWVL010000115.1 GCA_025056655.1 Candidatus Methylacidiphilales bacterium | reverse complement strand
GGGGATAGATCGGGGTGCGGACATTCGATGTAGGGATGGAGGTGAATGAGGGTGTAGGGAAGATGGTTGAAATGTATGGATCGAATTTCGGCAGCTTTGAGAATCGAAATGGGATCATAGAAAAAATCGAGTGGTTGGACTGGGCCCTGATAGTCGGAGATGCAGATGCCAGGGGGCATGGCATGGCCATCGGGTTGACGGTGGTAAGGGAAGAAGGCGTGCTGGCTGCCGTCGGAGATGTGTGCGATTTCGGTTTGGGGAAGAAAAGTGTAGAGGGTTTGGATATATTCTGGTGAATAGTATGGTGAGTGATATGTAGGGGTATTGAGTTGGATAGCTCGCCATGTTTGGATTTGGGCATCTGTGAGGTCTGTAGGACGTAAGATTTCAATTTTTGGCATGTTGGCAGATATTTTGAAAAGTGGCAGAAGAGGTAATAGTCAGGAATAGTTCGTGTGGGCGTATGAAGCGGCGAAAGAGGGAGTTTGGTGGTGAATTAGGGTGAAACAAGAGTGAATTATAGGCAGCTATTTTCAACTGTAAAAATGCAGAAGAAAATGTAGGATAAATAGGAAAACGAATTGTTCGCAAGTCTGAGTGTGCCTCCATGGCACGAAACTTTAGATGATTTAGGTCTTCTGAGCAAAAGGCAACTTGGACTGAGTCGAAAAGTTGTATGTTATTGAAGTGTTGAGGAAAAGGAGGCAATGAAATTTCGGAATTATGTGGTCCAAAGGGGTAAAGTTCAGTGATTTTATTATGGACAAATGTTGTTAATATAGCGCTAGGAAAGTAATCACAGATCTGTAACGCCTCGTCTAATGCAAGAGTTGTAAAAACATGATCGAAGTGCGAATCTATTAAAGGATGAGGAGTGATGATAATGGTAGGCTTATAAGATTGAATAATTTGCACCAGGTCATTTATTAGTGAAATCCAACAGGGACCAATAGAATTTGTAGGCATATAAGGTGATACGTTTAAATTTCTGTACTCATTAAATCTAGAAGATTTTTTGTCCATAGGCGATGTCCTGTAATTTTCATACAAGATTTTTAGATTTCCATCGGGGTAAGCAAGGTTAATGGTATTGCGGAATGAGATGCCATTAAACTGAGGAATCGTTAAAGATTCAATCACACGCTGGGATGTTAAAATGAAATTTCTATTTGCCGTGTTTAGGCCATCAGTTATAGTTACAATAACAGTGGATTGCGGATATGAAGTATAAATACTGTAGGATGAGACTTCTGGATCGTCGGGATGAGGAGCTAATATAAGTATTTTATGTTTATTTAGATCTATTTGAGGAAAATAAATAAGTTCCGCGCAAGAAGAAGTTAAGAGAAAGTCCTTTGCAAAAAACGAAAGTTCCTTGAGGCTTATGCCGGAGTGGGAAGCTAAATTGATCCACAATTTAGATTTTCCATTATTTACTACACTATCAAGATATTGTGAGGATTCAGTTAGAGAGGATTTTATTTTTAAAATAGGGTATCGATGTAGAAAGCTACATTTTTTCATGAATTCGACAGCTAGAAAATAACCTGGCGATAAAATTACGTCAGATTCACATCTAAAATTTGACATGTTATTAGTTGTGAGGTTTACTAACTCTATTTTTTGATTCACAGGAAGGGTATAGAAATATGAATAATTGAGTTCTCTGTATTGCAGAACGTTGTTGCGTTTTTTCTGATTAAATATGAACACTATTAAGAATACTAGTGTCAGTAAAAATATTGAGAGTATGTATGGTAGATTAGCCATTACGAACAAGATTAAAGTGTCGGATTTCTATGGGGTTGTGAGATGAAAACATAAAGTTTTCCAAGCCTTTTCCCAAGAGAAGGTTTCTTTACCTATTGCAATGATTTTCTGAGCTAATGATCTCCTGATTTCTGGATTTTGAAGCCTAACTATTGATTGACGGATATTTTCAACATTCAAATCGTCAATGATAATGAAAGCGTCGGAATATTGTGAAGCCCATTTTATTTGGGATGAGTAAGGGGGGCCATGGAGAATAATAGGCAAGCCTACAGCAGTGTAGTCAGCTAGCTTACTAGGAAAACAAAACCGGCTGTTATCGTCATTTGGCGAAAATGTCAATGGAGAATACAAAGCATGTGCTGAATTACGCAAGGTATCTATAATTTGTGGATGTGGTAAATAACCCTTTATAAATATGTTCGGATGCTGATTGAAGCCAAATTCTAAATAACTCTTATGTGTGAGATCACTGTAAATATGAATTTCACCCCCTAATTTAATCAGTGAATTTGCTATGAGCTTTATCATTTCAGCATAAAAATGCCAAATACTTCCTGCGAAAGCTATTGTTAGAGGAAACGAGTTTTTAAGAGTTGTAGGAGACGGGGTTGTATATTCATGGTGAAGATAAGAGCGTGAAGGAAGCAAGATGTCTGTTTTACAGCGATATTCTTTTTGAAATATCTCGGCCATGTATGGTGATATGCACAAACAAGAATTTGCTTTACGACAAACTTTTGAAAAGACTCTCTGAAAGTTTTTAGTGGTCATTATATCATGAATGATTAGATGGTAAGGAATTCTATGCTTTTGCGCAAGATTCCATCCAACTATCCAACCTGCGCCTTCTACTACAGAAAGTATGGATTCAGGCTTGAATTCATAAATTACCTTTTCGATAACTCTAGCTCGTATTGAGCTTAGCGAGCCAAGAAACCGAAGGTAGTATCTATTATACCTAGTGTATTGTAATCTTGTAAAGGGTGGGGGTATGAAGTAACGTTTAATTTGCGGTATACATTTATCTGAAGATGATGATCTTAGCCCTGTTTCAACAATTAAAAGTTTACTCTTCGGATATAATTCCAACAAGCGATATAGTAGCATTGACCCGTGGTATGTGCCTTCAATCGGAACGTCGGAAATATAAGCTAAGCGAGGAAGATTAGGTGGAAAAAGAGAATTATCCAATGTCATTTTACAGGTAGAAATATCTATTTAATCCCCATATTCTGTGATTATATTTACGATTCTTTGTGAAGCTTGACCATCACCGAAGGGATTAGGTGATTGGGTCATTGACTTATAAATTGATGGATTGTGAAAAATCTGATGAAAATGATAGAGCGTTTTTTCTATGTCAGTTCCAACCAAGATTCCAAAACCAGAATCTAAGACCTCTGGACGTTCGGTGACATCTCTCAATATAAGTATGGGTTTTTTGAATGTTGTAGCTTCTTCCTGAATGCCTCCAGAATCTGTCAATATTATATAAGCATTACTCATTAGCCATACTAGCGAAAGGTAGTTTACAGGGGGAAGCAGGACTATGTTGCTTTGAGAACTTAGAGCTTCATATACTGGTTTTTTAACATTTGGGTTAAGGTGGACTGGAAAAACAATGAAGAGATCCTTATTACTTGAAGCAATTTCAATCAGTGCTTGACATATGTTTCTTAATCCGGTGCCGAATGATTCACGTCGATGGCTTGTTACCAAAATTAACCTTTTTTTATCTTCTATATGATGAGCAATTGACTTATAGATCTCGTTTGGAATATTGTCTAAAAGAATCTCTCTGGCCCACAGAAGGGCATCGACAACGGTGTTACCAGTGACATGTATGGAATCTGGAATGATATCAGGCAATTTTAAAAGACTATCTCGTGCTTTTATTGTCGGAGCAAAATGAATATCGGCAACGTGGGAAATGCATGTGCGATTGAATTCTTCCGGAAATGGAGACCAGCGATTGTAGGTTCTTAGCCCAGCCTCGACATGTCCAACTTTAATTTTCTGATAGAATGCGCTTACCGCACCGACCAAGGCAGATGTTGTATCACCTTGAACGAGTATCCAGGCAGGTTTCTCGTTAGATAACACTTGACTAACATCGCTGAAAAGTTTTGAAGTCAAACGACCTAGTGAAGTTGCAAATTTCATGGCGTTAAGTTCTATATCAGGTTTTATCCCGAAAACTTCCAAGGCTTGCTTAACCATCTTCTTATGTTGACCAGTTAATAGAATTCTAGTTTCAAAATCAGAGACACGATCCATCAAGATTCGGATAACAGGTGCTAGCTTTATGGCTTCTGGCCTAGTCCCTATGAGGACGAGAATTTTTTTTCTTTGTTGCATCTAGTAAATAATAAATTTAAGCCTATAGGATTATCATACTTTATACACTTCACGCATCCATTGCAAGGTGTTAAATATTCCTTCCTTTAAGCTAACTGTAGTTTTATGGTCCAGGTCACGTATAGCTTTTGTGCAATCCACTTTTTTCTGTCGAGTCGTGAGTATTTCATGAGGTAAATACTTTACTAATTGTTCACGAAGATGTTGTTTGTGGGTCAGGTCGAGTATGATGTCTGCAACCTCTTCTATAGAATGGTAATCGGTTCCACCTATATTATAGACCTCGCCGGGAACAAAATTTTTTGATATGTTTGCTAACGTTCTTGCCATGTCTGTT
>JANWVL010000114.1 GCA_025056655.1 Candidatus Methylacidiphilales bacterium | reverse complement strand
GATGTGAATTGGTATAGATATGTGAATAATAGTCCGTTGAATTACACGGATCCTGAGGGGCTTTTTCATTGTGAAATAGATTGTGCTTTTGCTGATCTAAGTAATAAATGTGATGCAGTGATAAAATCGCTAGTCTATGCGAGTCTAATAGGTCCTGAAGGTAAGGGTGATGGGAACACGATTGATGATGATATAGCTCATTGTCTTTCCCAATGTGAACTTGCAAAAAGTTTTGGAAAAGAACTAGCTAAGAAATTAGGTGATCTGAAAGAAAAACTCGATCAATGCAAAAAGGACTTCGATCAGTCTGACAGCGATGAAGATCAAAAATCTAATGAGGCGGGTCGACGATGTGCTGATGATCCGAGAGGATGTGAGTGTTGTTGTGCTGAGGCGGTTTAGCATTATTGAAACATGTTTAGAATTAAATTTAAAGTCAGTCTTTTACATTGGATAGCGCACATTGTTTCTTATGGAATAATATTTATGTGGATATATGATTTTTATAGAGGCCATGAAAGATTTCAATATAATTTTGATATAGAGATGGCATGGTATTCATTCAATAATGACTATTATGAAAAGAAATTTGGTTTTGTGTTAGATAGTTATGATTACGTAAATAGGCGCTTTTTTGGATTAATTTCAGATCCTCCGGTGACTTTTATAAAAAGAGTTCATAAAGGGGGCATTTTAGACAAGCTTGGGTTTAAAGCATATGATTTTCTTCATTTGATGAGCAGTGGCAGTTTTATTTACAAGCTTGATCTGCTAGCGAAAGGCGAGAAGGTAGGGAAAGTAGTTGTGCGGAGAGGCTGGGATACATATATGAAATTAAAGGATGAGCATCTTGTGGAGATAGATTTAGACCCTGCATTGGAGATGTTAAAGGAGGGCATGACAGACAGCAAGTAGTGAGAAATGATGTAAATGTTTTTGATTCAATTTTAATAAATAATAATTAGGAATTGGCGAACGATATGTCTTTTATAGATCCGGGGCGGCAGTATCGGTATTACAACGGGTGGGACTTGACAGAGGTGTATAATAACAACATGCAACTAGTGGAGTCGTATGTGCATGGGGGGCGAGTGGATGAGATAGTGCGGATACGGCGGAATAATTACTGGACGAACGGCAACGGGCAGAGCGGGGTGACGACGACGGATTGGTATTTGCACGAGAATGTGCTGGGGAGCACGGTGCGGGTGACGAATCCGACGGGGGACGAGATGTTGCGTGCGCAGTATGATGTGTATGGGCGAGTGAGATTTTTCCAGAATGGGCAACTCTATTACAATCACACGATGACGCGGTTTTGGTATACGGGGCGGGAGATGTTAGGGAATGAGTATGGCGGGATAGGAGCAGGGCTTTACGATTACCGCAACCGCATCTATAGCACGGT
>JANWVL010000113.1 GCA_025056655.1 Candidatus Methylacidiphilales bacterium | reverse complement strand
TTTTTTTCACAAATAGATGAATTTCATACCAAAAGGGAGTATTAGGATGGGTGACACGAAATAGCCTGTTCAATTGACTATCTGATGATATCAATTGATAGTTTTTGTTATCAAGTAAGCAACTGAAATCTTTCTCGGCAGTTAGCTCGGTTGGAAAAATCAAAAGAGTAAGGGTAAGGATTCGAAGCAATCGATTCATGAGAATTAGGGGATGATTACTTGTGGATAACATAATTATATATATTTATTGTGTTCTGTTGATAATTTTCTAAGAATCCAGATTGTAGTGTAGGCTTATCGATGATTCCATCGTTATCCCAGTCTTTATCTTCAGGGCCAGGGTAGTTGCCATAAGGATACATATCATCGGGATGGGCAAAACCAGTGAAATAAGTTTGGATATTTGATGTAATTATATTAAAACTAGGATCAAAGTATATCCCTCTTATATGAAGTAGGGCATGAAATGTGAAACGATCAGGCCACACTTCTACCATGATGGATGCCCAAGCCGGCGGAACCTTATAATATATAATAGTATGCAGTGATTTCGTTTTTGTGAGCGCCACCCCAGAAGATTTTGATATGCCCCGCTGATGCGCCTATTGTCTTAAGCAGATATTGCATTAATTCAGCATGAGCTAAACAGTCTGCTCTATAATCATTAATATAATTTAATTTAAAATGATATTTTTCTTTGGTGGCTGGAGGTTCACTTGGCCATTAGGTAACATAACGGTATCCTTCCTTGCACTTCCATCATATCTTCTTGTTTCTTCTACCCCTTCACAGATAGCTTCTGCTATTGTTTTATGTTTACGTTTTTTTCTAAATTCACAAGCATATTTGAGCCCGAGGTCATACAGGGGAGCATTTTCTCCTTGAAAAGGTTTTGCATGAACGATGTAAAACGTATTTTGAGTGCTGGCCAATTTATTCCATCCCTTGTTGGGATCTAGGCTCCATTCCCATTCAAGAGGGTCATCTATCACATCCACATCGTTTGCCAAGGGTTTGTTGAAAATGAGATCTTCAAGTTTTAATTCTTCGCCTTTAAGGGTTAGTCCATTCCATACACCCATCTCTGTGCCATTAAGCTTGACTTTTAGGCTGAAAGTCGTCTGAGGCATATCCCCTGGATCCACCTGTATTTTAACGAAGGCTTTGGGAGATTTATCTTTTATATAGCATATAGGTTTTGATTCTGATCCTTGCTCCCAGACAGGTTCATTTTGGTTTGGATCAATTTTTTTCTCATCGCTCCACTGAGTGATTATTTCATCGTCTTTGAAGCCTAGCTCTTTGAGCGTAAGCTTTGGTAAGAAAACAGTAGCTTTTTTGCTTAGGACAGAGTCTTCAAATTTTTTATTGCTTCCGAGTAAATTTTGGTCGTCTTTAATATAAAGACTTTTGCCCTTAATTCCTGTTCCGCTGCTCGGGTTTCCACCGCTTGCATCCTCGACAAGCGCAGTATACCTGGCGGTATCCTTGGTTGGGGGAGCACCAGTGCCAGCTCCATTACGATCGCAATGACGACCTTTGATAGAAGTTTCATATTTTGCGCCTCTAGCCAGCGTATAACTACGTGAGTCGCTACTATCACTGTTCTGTGTGTAGCCGTCGTAGATCTCCACCAGGTGTGTTCCCTCTCTCTCCATGATTATGCCCACCAATATACCACATATTGCTTGGGTTTGGTGGATATATCGGTCTATACCCTATCCAAGAAGAGATTTTTTGTTGACCGCGGCTTCTCTTTTTCTATGGACTTCTAGAACTGGGATAAACGACCGATCTCTTTTTTCATATTCCGATTTGGACGTTACAGAGGTATCTTCATAACGACCGTAAGTATAAATTGCGGCGGTGCTACGTATTCCGTCTAATCCTAGAAATTGGGAGGAATTTTTTGAATTCAAATCTCTCGTTATTATTGTTTCGATAGAAGAGGTATATCCCGGAAGTGCCGATGGTATCATATTTTGAACTTCCTAAATAATCACAGTCATTATTCTCTCCACTTATTTTTGTAAATGCCTCTACTTCCTTCCATTTCCACATAAGTTTGGGTTCTTTTTGTGGTGTATTGTTTGATTGAAGGAGCCGTGGGAGGTGTTGGGGGAGACGCTGGGGATCGTTTAGGCAGGAAGCTCTGGTAATTTTCAGGTTTACTGTTATGGTTATTCACTAGGTAATCTCTTATTTAAGTCATATTCTAGGTTTCGAGAGCCAGAAGGGTTGAAGTAAAG